>JAEDNB010000118.1 GCA_016302725.1 Lentisphaeria bacterium | reverse complement strand
GGGGAAGCCAAAATCCCGCAGTGCCTGCCCCGGAACCGACACCCGCGCCTGGGGAAGCGCCCGCGCCTGGGGAAGCGCCCGCGCCTGGGGAAGCGCCCGCGCCTGGGGAAGCCCCCGCGCCTGGGGAAGCCCCCGCGCCTGGGGAAGCGCCCGCGTCCAAGAAGCCTCTGCATCTCCAGCAGGACGACCTTCCCTTCTTCCTGTAGGCAAGGAGAGGGGGCAAGGCATTGGGGGAAGCCTTGTTTCCGCAGGGGGAGGGCGGCCGGGATTTCCGGGGGCTACAGGAATTCGTCCTGGTTTTTTTCCCAGTGGGAGTCGTCTTCGGGGCGGTGCTGCGCCCCGGTTTTCCGGAGGATATGCTTGAAGCCCTCCACGGCGTCGACGGAGGCGAACTGTGCGGCGCGTCCTTCCATGGACATGGGGGGATGGCGGGAGGGGGGGCGTTCCCGGGAGAGGATGTCCTTGTAGGGGAAGTCGGGGGGGATTTCCGGGGGGATGGAGGCAGTCGTCATATCCGGTGTCCTCCCACCTGTCGGTTTCGTTCCCTGGCGGTGGCGCCCTCCTCCAGGTTCATTCCCTTGAGGATGGCGTTCTTGCCCATTTTCTGTCGGATTTGGAGGACGGCCTGCTGTCTTCTGCGCTCCCGGTCCAGTTCCTGGGCGAGTTGTTCTTCCCGGGGGTCGGGGAAGAGTTCCTGTTGCCTGGGGGAGGTGGCCGCCTGGTCTTCCCGCACGACCCTGCCGGCCACCACCTGGAGGCGGCGCACCAGGAGATTGGGATTGGCGATTTTCCCGAAGAGGTCCGCGGCGGCCTGGGCGAGGATGCAGGAGGAGGAGAGCATGCGGGGGAAGCGGATTTCGCCGTGGGTCCCTTCGGGGACGGTCCTGCCGTAGTGGTCCGTCCGCAGGGTTCCGGCGTAGGGGGGCGCCTCCTTCTTCAGGGAGGCCACATCGTATCCCACATAGAGTTCCAGCCGGTCTGTCACCAGGTGCTTTTCCACCAGGTTGAGGGCGAGCTGGTCCCCCATCTCCCGGGCCACCAGCCGGGCATGGGCAAAGTCGTAGGGTTCCTGGAGGACCTGGCCGCTGCCCAGGCTGTGGCCGGAGGGGCGGTAGGCCTGGATGGCCGCCAGGGTGCAGGGCTCCTCGCCCCAGGCGTGGTCGATGAGCAGTTCCGCATTCACCCCGAAGAGGCGGAAGAGGAGGTCTTCGTTCTCCAGGGACATCCGGGCCACGTCCCCCATGGTGAACATCCCGTGGCGCTGGAGTTTCTCCGCATATCCGGGCCCCACCCGCCAGAAATCCGTCAGGGGGCGGTGGGCCCACAGCAGGCGCCGGTAGGCCATCCGGTCCATCTCCGCGATGCGGACCCCGTTGGCGTCCGGGGGGATGCGCTTGGCCACCACATCCATGGCCACCTTGGCCAGAAAGAGATTTTCCCCGATGCCGGCGGTGGCGGTCACCCCCGTCTCCCGGAGGACCCGGCGGATCATTTTTTGAGCCAGTTCCCGGGGAGAGAGACCGTAGAGGGACAGATAGGGAGTGGCGTCGATGAAGACCTCGTCGATGGAGTAGACGTGGATATGTTCCGGGGAGACGGAGTGGAGGTAGATTTCATAGACCTGGGAACTGACCTCCATGTAGCGTCCCATGCGGGGCGGGGCCACCAGGTAGTCCATTTCCAGGGAGGGATCCTGGCGAAGGAGGCTCTCCCGCACTTCCCGCCTCTGGAAACGGCCCCCCGGCGCCCGGCGCCGCCGCTCCGCATTCGCCTGGGCCACCAGTTCCTGGACCTGAAAGAGGCGCGGGCGCCCCGGAATCCCCCAGTGCTTCAGGGAGGGGGAGACCGCCAGGCAGATGGTCTTCTCCGTCCGGCTGGGGTCCGCCACCACCAGGTTGGTGTCCAGGGGGTCCAGGCCCCGGTCGGCGCACTCCACCGAGGCGTAGAAGGACTTCAGGTCAATGGCGATGTACACTCTTCCCGACATGGGAAGAAAGATACCATCCTTTGGGGAATTTTCTCAAAAAAACAGGCGAATTTTTTACAGATGGATGGGGAGGGCGCGGGCTAGGGCTTTTCCACCATGCCGTCGTCGGACTCGTCGACCTTTCTGACCTTGAGGAGCTTGAACATGAAGAAGATGTCCTTGAGGCTTCCCCAGGCCATCCAGAGCGCGGTGACGGGGGCCAGGACCAGATTGGCCAGGAGGAAGAACCAGAAGTAGTTGAACCACCATTCCGGGGACCACTGGGAGATGCCGGGGAGGAAGTAGGCGAGGACATTCCAAAGGGTGATGAGGAGGAAGGCGGCGGCCCAGCCGTAGGTCCAGAGGGAGACGGAGAGGGCGACGATTTTGTCGGAGAGGGTGAATTCCTTGTCGAATCCCAGGAAGAAGCGGACATACCAGGGGATGGCGTGTTCCTGGGATTCTGCGGCCTGCCTGGCCAGGGTTTCCTGGTCGGCGTAGGCACCCCGGTGGAGGAGTTTTTCCAGGTTGTAGGGGGTTTTGCTGGTGCAGAGGGAGACGATGATGAAGGTGGCCTGGGCCAGCAGTGTGGTGCAGAAGCTGAGGATGGCGGCGTTGACGGGGCAGCGTTCCACGGCCTCCAGGAGGGTCTGGTTTTCGGGGAAGAAGCCCAGGAGGAATTCCCGGACAGTGTGCCAGCCCCGGGCGTCCAGGAGGACGACATTGAAGAGGGAGATGCAGACGCCCAGGAGGGAGGCGGCCCAGACCCCCTGGGTGGTGCCCCGTCTCCAGTAGAGCCCTCCCAGGATGGCGCAGCCCGCGCCTGCGGCGAAGATGCATCCGGTGAGCATCTGGAAGAGTTGGATGTATTCGCTTTGGCGGTAGAAGAGGCTGAAGCAGAGGGCGAAGACGGCCACCAGCACCATGGAGAGGCGGATGAGCCAGAGGTGGGTGCGCTGGGGGAGGCGCTTTCCGTAGGTTGGGATGATGACGTCCTGGACCAGGATGGAGCCCCAGGAGTGGAGGTAGCTGGTGTCCGTGGAGAGCATGAGGAAGAACATGACGGCTACCAGCATTCCCTTGATGCCCACGGGGAGGATGGCGGCCAGGCAGGTGGTGAGGGTCATCTGGTCGGCCGTGGCGGGGATGAAATTGGCGGAGAGGTAGGCGGAGGCCTCCCGGGAGATTTCCGCGAAGGCGGTCGCCTTGGCCACGGTGAGGCCTCCCAGGGAAAGCATGAGGGCGAAGAAGGCCACGGAAATCATGCGCCAGGTGGAGAGGATGCCGCCCATCTTGGCCTCGTGGGGGGTGAGGGCGGAGACGGCGTAGCCCTGGTTTCCCTGCCATGCGCCGTAGCCCGAGACGCATCCGTAGATGTTGATCATGATCCACCAGAAGTTCAGGTCTTTGACCCCCGCGGTGTCGAAGGGATTGATGTAGCTCTCCCCCGGGGGCTGGCTGGTGAGGACCTCATGGAAGGCGGACTTGTCCAGCAGGACGAGGATGGTGATGGCCACGGCGATGCTCATGCCGTAGCAGAAGATGGACTGGATGGTGTCGGAGACGATGTTCTGGATTTGCCCACCGGTGGCGGCGATGAGGAGGGCGCCTCCCAGGAAGAGGCACATGAGCAGGGGGAAGGTGCCGATGCCGCAGAGGGTGGAGGGAAGCCGCAGGAAGGAGATGAAGAAATTGGCGGCCACGGCGGGGAAGATGCCATAGTTGATGACGCCGGAGAGCCAGCAGATGAGGCCCATGAAGATGCGGTACCGGCGGCTGAACCGCATCTCGAAATACTGTCCCATGGTGAGGGCCCGGGTCTCCCGGAAACGATAGGTGACGTAGCCGGAGATGCAGAGGACCGCCAGGACGAAGGTGGCGGCGTTGTTCCACCAGGAGACCGCCCAGCCCGCATGATAGAAGACCTGGGTGCCCGCCACCAGGGTGATGAGCCCGTAGCCCGCCAGGCCGTTGGCGGAGGTCAGTAGATAGCGGCGGGCGGTGCGTCCCGCCGCCAGGAAGTCGGTGACGGAGCGCATGTGGCGCTTGGTGTAGAAGATGGAGGTGGCCAGGAAAAGGAGGGGGATGACCAGCATTCCCCAGTCAAGAATGGTCATAGGGCGGGCGAATCAGCGTGGAGGTTGTAAAAAAAAGACGGCAGGGCGTCAAGGTCACGCCCAAGAATGGTCATAGGGCGGGGCGAATCCGCGTGGAGGGGGAGAGTCTCGAGGGAGGTTAGCGGGTCAGCTCCAGCAGGACGCCGCCGTGGGGGGGGATGTTTTGCTCGTCACCGTGGAGTCGGGTATGGATCTTCCATCCCCCGCCCAGGATGAGAGAGGCCTTTTTCGGAGCCTCCCCATGGTTCACCAGGATCGCATAGGCGTGCCCTTCCTCTCCGGGAACAGGATGGATGGTGGTGGCGATTTCCGGATCGCCGCTGCGGAGAGGGCGTTTGGCCAGGATGTCCTGGGCGGCCTGGGCGTAGAGTTGGTAATAGGGGAGTTTCCAGGCTCCGTGGGTCTGGGCGATCTGGTGTTCCGGGGAGGCGGCCAGGAACCACACCTTGCCCTTTCCGTAGGCGTGGCAGGTGAAGAAGGGATTTCCGTCCTCTTCCCGGAGGAGCACCTGGGCGCCGGCGCTTTCCAGGAGCATGCGGGCATGGCTGAGGAAGGGGAGGGGCGCCGCCTCCCCGGGGAGGGAGACCCGGCATTCCCCGTCGAACTCCTCCAGTCCCCGGCTGGTGAGGCCGAAGATGGTGTCGAAGGGGGCGATGGCGGCGCCATCGAAGGTGTAGAGAAGTTGGGCGCCCTTCTCCCGGACCTGTTCCCAGAGTTCCTGGAGGCGGGGGCGGGGAATGTTGTTCAGGCCGGAGACGCCGGGGAGCAGATAAAATCTCGCGGGGCGGAGAGGCTCGTCCACGAATTGGAATTGGAGGTCGAAGCCGGCCTGCTTGGCCAGCAACCAGGCGCCGTAGGCCATTTCCCAGGCGTCGTGGTCCTGGTTCAGCAGGCAGACGGCCTCCCGTTGGAAGGCGGGCAGGCGGGAGAAGGGGAGGGCGTCCAGCATGGCCCGGAAGCGGGCGATTTCCTGGGCCACGGGCTTGGGGGATCCGTCGTTGCGGAAGAGTCCCAGGAGGCGTTCCACGGCGCACCATTCATAGGGGGGGGCGGCGAGGGCGTCCTGGTCGAAGGCGCACCACCACCACAGCCCCAGATTGTCGTGGGCCCAGAGGTTCCAGAGGGTGTTCCGGATGTATTGGGCGGCGGTCTTCTCGTTGGCCACGTTGGGGGCCAAGGTGCCGATTTCCTCGGCCACGCAGGGGCGCAACCCCAGGTCCTCGTAGAAGTGGGCCTCGGCGGCGCCGTGGAAGGGGCCCTTGAAGGAGGTCAGGGAATCCCGGGAGGTGAACCGGGAGAAGAGGGGATAGGGATGGACGGTGAGGACATCGAAGATCTCCCCCATGTCCTGGATGCTCCAGTTTCCGTCTTCCTGGGCGGAGGAGACTGGTTGGGGGGTGAGGCCATGCATGCCGGCCACCAGGGGATGGCCGGGATCCTCGGCGCGGATGGCGTCGGCGATGAGGCGGCACCAGAGGGCGCCCTGGTGCCGGTTGGTCTTTTCCAGATTGTTGCATTCATTGCCCACTCCCCAGAAGGCGATGGCGGGATGGTCCCGGAACTCCCGGACGAAGCGGTGGACGAAGCGTAGTTGCCACTGAAGCACCATGGGGTCGGTGAGGAGTTTCCCCTGGGCAAAGGCGGGAGGGGTGAAAAGGCGTCCGGACATCCAGCCAGTGATCAGCCCCACTCCCAGGTTCAGATGGTGGCGTTGGGCGCAGTCGCAGAGGAAGCGGAAGCGTTCCAGCATCTCCGGATCCACGCCGCTCTGGGAGCCATCCGCCTCATGGGGGATGGGGCCGCCGTCCTTCCACCGCAGTTGATAGGGAGTGTTGTTGCCGATGGAGAAGAGTTGGAGGGGTTGGAATTCCGTCCAGAGGGGGAAGACCCGGACCACGTCCAGCTTCAGGGATTCCAGGAGGGTGAAGTCCCGTTCCACCACCTGGGGGCGCCAATCCCTCCACATGGCGGTGCCGGCATGGCTGGCCCAGTAGTTGCAACCGACGGAGAAATTGCCAGAATCAAACAGAGACATGGAAGCGGGGAGGGGGAAAAAAGGGGGGGGAAGGAGGAAGGGGCTTTCCGGAGGGGATCCGGAAAGCCCAGGGGGATTTGGTGTGCCGGAGGGGAGCGGGGCTCACCCTTGGGGCACGAGGGCGCGGAGGGCCTGGAGGGCCTGGAGGATCCGGTCGCGCTGGCGATGAATTTCCCGGGGAGAACGGGGGAAGCGGTTCACGGCCTGGATCCAGTTCACCGCCAGAATGTCCTGGATTTCCTGACGCAGGGAATCAGGCAGGGGCCGCCCCTTGGCCTCCGCCTCCTGGAAGAGTTCGTTCAGGTAGTCCAAATAACGGTAGTCCTGCATTCCTTCCCGGAGGATTTCACTGCGGATGGTGGGCAGGAATCCTCGGACGGGATCGGGGAAGAGAAGCCATCCGTCCCCCTGGCCCGCGCCGGTTTCCGGGGGATCGGCGTTTACCAGGTGGTCCTCCCACCAGTTCATGCACCAG
>JAEDNB010000117.1 GCA_016302725.1 Lentisphaeria bacterium | reverse complement strand
AAACCCAGTCTGGGCCATGCTGGCATGGCCCAGACTCTCCGTGGTCTCGGTGTGCGCCGCAGGCGCCTTCCGTGCTCTCCGTGTTTAAAAACTCCGTGCCCTCCGTGTTTTTACGGGGATTTGTGTTTAGCGGCGAGGATGAGGATGGCGGCGAGGACGGCGGCGATGCCGAGGAGGCGTGTGAGGGAGGCGTCTTCGTTGTAGCAGAGGAATCCCAGGAGAGTGCAGACGGCGGGTTCGACGGCCACGAGGATGGCGGCCTTGCCGGGGGAGGTGCGCGCCATGCCCCAGCTATAGAAGAGATAGGGGAGGGCGGTGCAGAGGACGGCGGCGCCCAGGAGGGAGAGGAGTGCGCCGGGGTTTTGGTGGAAGCATTCCAGGGTTGAGTGGGGGGCGAGGGTGGGGATTCCTGGCAGTGCGGAGAAGAGGAAGGTGTAGAAGAGGAGAGTGGGGATGGAGTATTTTCGGAGGGCGAGGGTGGCGAAGATGCTATAGAGGGCGTAGAGGAAGCCGGAGGCGATGCCGGCGGTCAGCACATCCCATGGGAGCCTGGCGTTTTGCAGTCCCAGTCCGGAGACCAGGAGGCATCCCAGGGAGATGAGGGCCAGGGAGAGGAGTTTTCTGGGGGTGAGGGGTTCGTGGAAGAGGAGCCGGCTCATGAGGAGCACGAAGGCGGGGGAGGTGTAGAGAAGCACTCCCCCCACGGCGGCATAGCCCCGTGAGATGGTGTGGAAATAGCACCAGCTGAAGCAGTAGACGCTGATTCCTCCCGAGCCCGCGAAGAGCCACAGGTCCTTCCAGGAGACGCGCAGGGCCTTGGGGTCCCGTGCCAGGAGGAAGAGCCCGGTGAGCACCATGGCCAGGAAACTCCGCAGGAAGACCACCTGTCCCATGGTCAGGCCAATCTGGGAGAGGGGGCGGATGAAGAGGCTGATGATGCCCCAGAGGATGCCTGCCGTGAGGACGGAGAGGAGGGGCAGGGGGGAGGAAGAAGCGGGGACAGACATGGCTGTGTAGTATATAACCTATTTATAATCAACAAGTTATGCTATATTTCAAGGGATTTTGCCGAAAGACATCCAGCATTTCCTGTGGGGTATGGGCGTTTCGGAGGCCTTGGAGGAAATTTGGGGTTTCGGCGCGTTGGCAGAGTTCGGCGAGGATTTGGAGATGCTCTTCCGGGTTGGGGGAGCAGAGGAGGAAGAAGAGGTCGGTGGGGATTCCGTTGGGTTCCCCGAAGAAGACGGGGTTTTGGGCATGGGCGACGGCCAGGAAGGGTTCCTGGCAGATATACTCGTCCCGGGCGAGGGGGTGGACCAGGGCGATTCCCTCTGCCATGGCGGTGGAGGCGGCCTCCTCCCGTTTTTGCAGTTCCTCCAGGAATTCCGCGGGGTCGTAGAGGAGTCCGGCCCTTTCCGCCATGGCGGTGAGTTCCCGGAGCACCCCGGGCCGGGTCTTGGCGGGGAGGGCGGGGTCCATGGTTTCCAGGCGGCAATAGTCCGCCAGGGAGAGTCGTGGGGCGGCATAGGCCTCCCCGGTGCGGGGGGGCTTTTTGCGGTGGACGGGGAGCCGGCGGATCAGGCGGTTGGAGTACCAGGCGTCCACCTCCTCGGGGTCGAAGAGCATGCGGTTTCCCTGGGGGATTCCCCGCAGTTCCCCGGAGGTCGCCAGGGCCATCACCTCCTTCTCCTCCAGTTTCAGGAAGGCGGCGGTCTCTTCCAGGTTCCACAAGCGCATGGCCATGGGCGGTCTCTCCTTTCCTCCTGTCAGGGCTGGGGCTGGGGTTTAGGGGCGGCCTGGCGTTGCTGGAGGGCGTAGCGGAGGGCGAAGGCCATGAGGGTGCGGGTCAACTCCGGGGCGTGGGCGTCCAGTTCCGGCTCCTTCCGCAGGGGGGCGGGGGGGAGTTGGGAGAGCTCTTCCCGCTGGAAGGCGCGGACGGGGTGGAGCCCTTCCCGCAGGCGGGGGGGGACGATTGCCCGGAGGAACTTGGAGACGGGGCGGTAGGTTCCCTCTCCGTCTTCCTCCCAATCCTGGGAGATGACGCAATCGGAGTAGAAGGAGAGCACCTTGAAGGCGGGGCGGTGGCTTCTGCCGGTGGAGGGGGCGATCCATTGGCGCCAGTGGCCCCGGGCGAATTCCAGGTTCAGGTGGAAATGCCCTCCCAGGGCCAGGAAGACCTGGGGGGTGCGGTCCAGGAGGGCGGCGACCTTCGGGGCGTCCAGGGTGGAGGGGGGCTGGACGGGCTCATGCTGGAGATAGATGACGGGGCGTTCTCCTGCGGCTTCCAGTTCCGCTTTCAGCCATTGGAGGGTTTCCGGGTCGTGGAGGGAGCACCCATTGGCGCTTCCCGCCGCGTCCGGTGCCGCCGCGATGAAGCGGAAGCCCCCCAGGGAGAAGGCGAATTTCGAGGCGCCGAAGACCTCTTCGAAGCCCTGGGGCCAGTTGTCTCCGGGGAGGACGACGGCGGGCAGTTCCTCGCCCAGGGTCTCCTCCAGGAATTGCCGGAAGGCCCATTGGCGCTGGGGGCCGGTTTTGCCCCAGCCCCAGTTGTCTCCGGTGAAGAGCACCGCCAGGGGCTGGATTTCCTCCCGGATTTGCGTCAGGATTCCCCGGAGGGCCTCTTGGGAGGCGGCATTTTCCACATGGGTGTCGGAGAGCCAGGCCAGCCGGAAGAGAGGCATGTCCCGCCGCAGGGCCCAGGCGGGGGCGGGTTCCTGCGCCTGGATCTCATATTTCTTGGCCATCTCGAAGAAGCCCTGCCGGGCCTCCCCCAGTTCCTGTGCGGGGGCGGAGGGCGCCCCCAGAAGCCCAAAGAGCATGCAAATTGCCACCAGGGCGAGTCCTATCTTCATTTCGTCTCTTCCTCCTTTGCTTCCCCTTGATTTGCGTGGGGTGGGGTTTCCCGTGTGGTCTGTCCGTTGGACAAGGCGGCTTCCAGGCGGGGGTCTTCCTCCATCCCGTGGGCGACGGCCTGGCGGTACCAGGCGAGGGCGCTTCGCCGCTCCTGTCTGGCGAGTTGTTCCAGGGCCTGCCGGTGGGCGGGTTCCCGCCGGGCCTCGTAGTCCAGTTCGGAGGCGCGGGTCAGCCCCAGCATGGCCAGGTTGAAGGCGGCCTCCCCGTCCTGGGGGTCCAGCGCCAGGGCCTTTTTCAGTTGGACGGCGGCGGCCTCCCGCCAGCCCATGTTGGCCAGGGCGACCCCGAAGAGTCGCAGGGTGCGGGGGTCTTCGGGGGCCAGGGCGGCGCAGCGGGCGAGGGTGGCCAGGGCCCACTCGCCCTGTTTGCGCTGGAGTTGGGCGAAGCCCAGGGCGAGGAGCACCTCGCCGTCATCGGGGTTCTGGCGCATGGCGGCGGCCAGATATCCGGAGGCTTCGGCGTCGTCGCCGGCGGCGGAAGCCAGGAGGCCCAGTCGTTTCAGGGCCAGGAAATGGCCGGGCTGCAATTGGAGGGCCTGGGCGTAGTTCCAGCGGGCTGCCTCGGTCTTGCCCTGCTGTTCCGCCTCGGCCCCCTGGCGCAGGAAGCCTTGCAGGAGGAGTTGGTCGGTGGTGGAGAGATGTCCATCCCCTCCCTTGGCTGGGGATTCGGGGCGTGGGAGATCCACCGCCACGGCGCCTGCGCCTGCGGGGCTTGCGGTGGCGGTGTCGCCTGCGGGGCTTGCGGTGGCGGTGGCGTCCCGTTCTTTCCGCAGGGCCAGGAGTTCCTTTTCCAGGCTTTGCCGTTCGATGGTGCGCCGCACCAGGGCGGCCTCCAGTTCCCCTTGCCGGAGTTGTGCGGCCTCCAGGGCGCTTTGCGCCTCCTGGAGGCGGGCCTGCCAGAGGGCATCCTGGGAGCCGTTGGCGAACTTGGCCAGTTGTTCCTCCGCCCTCTGGCGGGCGGATTCCTCCAGGGAGAGGCGCTCCTGGAGCCTTTGGCGTTCCTCCCGTTCGGCGGCCTCCCGCTTCTTGGCCTCCTCCAGTTCCCGCTGGGAATCCCGGGCATTGGAGAGCAACCCATGGGTGGCCTGGCTGGCGGCATTCAGTTGGCGGAGTTCCTCCTGGGTGCGCTGGAGCGCCTCCTGGCTCTTGGCCAGGCTGCCCCCCTGCTCCCGGAGTGCCTCCTCCCTTTGGCGGAGGAGGCCTTCCAGTTCCTCAATCCGGACTTCCCGCCGCTGGGCGTCCTTTTCCAGGGAGGCCAGGAGCTCCTTCTGGGCGTCCAGGGAGGCCTGGAGGCGCTGGGACTGGTCCGCCAGTTCCTTCCGCTCCTGCTGGAGGCGCCCCATGGATTTCAGTTGCTCCGCCACGGCGTCTGCGCTGGTGCGGGAGCGGGCCCGTTCCTGTTCCCGCTCTTCCGCCAGCCGGGTCACGGCCTCCTCGGCCTGTCCCAGGCGTCGCTGGAGATTCAGGAGTTCCATCTGGAGGGACTGGCATTGCTCCTCCCGGGCGTGCAACTGCCCCTTCATCCGCTGGATTTCCTGTTCGCTTTCGGCGGTGTCCGCACGCCTTTGGGTCAAGTCGGCGTTGATTTTCTCCTGGGTGCGGAGGGCGAGGCGGAGCTTGTCCACTTCCAGTTCCCCTTCCTGCTGCCGTTTGCGGAGGGCCTCCGTCTCCTGCCGCAGGGCGGCCTCCCGGGCCTCCGCCTGCCGTCTCCACTGCCCTTCCCTTTGGCTTTGGGCGAGGAGGTCGTCCCGGGTGGCGGCCACCTGTTCCAGGGTCCGTCCAGTGCGTGCCAGTTCCTCCTGGGTGCGCTGGAGTTGGCCGGCCAGTTCCTGGAGCCGGTCCAGCCGGGGGTCCGGCCTCTGGGCCTTCTGGAGGGCTTCCTGCTGGTCGGCCAGCTGGGTGGTCAGCGCCCGCACCTGGCTGACCAGGGCCTCCCGGTCCTTGCGGAGGATTTCCAGGTTTTCCTGGGCGGAGGCCATGGCGGCGGCCTCCCCCCGGGCCCGTTCCAGGGCCTGCCTGCCGCGCTCCACCTCGGCCTCCAGCGCCTGCACCTTTTCCTGAAGCACCTGGTTTTCCTGGGTCTGCCGGTTGAGCCCCTGGAAGAGCTCCTCCTTGGTGAGGTATTCCATGTCCTGGTTGTTGGCGGCCTTGATTTCCCCAATCCGCTTCCGGCAGTATTCCACCCGGTAGCGAAGGAGGGAGGCATTCCAGTCCGGATAGCGCGCCTGCACCTTCAGGAAGACATCCAGGGCCTTTTCATAACTGCGCAGGGCCGCCAGGGCCGCCTGGGCCTCCAGGGACTTGTCCGCCTGGCTCATGGCCTCGTAGCCGCTCATCCACATGCGCCGGGCCGGGTCCGCCTCCGCGGCGGCGAGGGGTGCCAGGGGGAGGAGCAACAGCATGAGCCAGAGGAGAGGCAGGATGTGCTTTTGCTTGGGCATGGGGGTGTGGGGATGGAGTGGGGCGTCAGGGGGTGTCCCGTCGTTTCAGGAAGGCCTTGAGGGGGGAGGAGCGGGTGGCGCTTTGCCGGATGCTTTCCCGGAGGAGTTCGTCGGCGTCGGCGTCGGGGAGGAGATTGACCTTGTAGCCCTGGGCGGCGTCGGCCATTTCCCGGATGGCCTTCCGGAGTCCCCGCTGGAGTTGGGGGGAGCAGAGGCGTCCGGTCTCCAGCATTTCCTCCCGGCAGGAGCGGATTTGGCTTCCGGGAAGGAGTTGCAGGCCGGCCAGTGCCAGGGCGGAGACCCGGCATCCCCAGGCATGGGCGAGGATGAGATGGAGGACCAGGTCGTGTCCCAGGAAATCCCCGCCATCCCGCCGGGCGCGGTTGGCCTCGGCTGGGGTGGGGAGATGGAAGCCCGGGATGCCGTGGTAGGTGCAGAGGCGGGGAGGGTCGCCGAACTCCGCCAGGGCGTTGATGACCTCGGCGTTCTGGGCCTGGTCCAGGGTCTGGGAGAGGTCGGGGAAGGGGGTGGGGAGGAGATGGTGGAGCCCCTCCAGGGGGGAGAAGGAGAAGTCGCAGGCAAAATCCGTCAGCATCCCCCATTTTCCGATTTTGAAGTCGGGGGAGAGGCTTACGGCGGTATCCAGGAAGAGGTGGTTCCGGATGCCCATGAAGGCGGCCAGGGCGGTGGGGAAGAGGGGGATCCGGTGGCCGTGGCCCTCGGCCACCCTGCGGTTGCCGATGGCGGCCAGGACGGGCACGCCATGGCAGAGCCCCGCCAGGAGGGCGGGGGGGATGCCGTCCAGGTTTGGGCCCTGGGGGAGTCCGGGCAGGAGGTCGTCCAGGGGGATGGTGTTTGGGGGGCTGTCAAAGAGTCCCGGGAGGGGGTAGTCGGCGCCGAAATGGAGGTAGAATCCCGGGGTGGTGGCCTGTGTGGGGAGTCGTTGGGCGAGTCGTCCGGCGGCCTGTGCGAGCCACTGTTCGAAGGGTTCGTCGGGGAGGCTCATGGGGCGTTGGTCAGGCCTTTTTGGGGGAGGGCCAGGGGATTTGGGAGACGAGGAGGGAGGTGACGATGAGGAGGGTTCCGGCGATGGTCCATGGGTTCATCCGTTCTCCTGCCAGGCAGACGGCCATGAGGCATGCCAGGACGGGTTTGAGGAGGAATGTCATGGAGGCCATGTAGGCGGAGATGTATCGCATGGAGCCGTAGTAGAGGCAGTATCCCAGTGCGGTGCCTCCCAGGATGAGGA
>JAEDNB010000116.1 GCA_016302725.1 Lentisphaeria bacterium | reverse complement strand
TCCAGGACGAACTCCTCCTCCACGTCTCCCGCCCCATCCGCTGGGACTCCGACCATGTGGTCAATTTCAATGACGACCTCCGGAATCTCTTCCTCCAGCTGGTGCGCTGCCATTTCCTCAAGAACACCTACCTGGCCCTGGATTTCTTCGACGGCGCCATCGACCGCCTGGGAGCCTGGGTCGTGGGCACCCGCGCCGCCCAGAAGGCCCTCCTCTTCGCCCTCCTGGAGCCCACTCCCATCCTGGACCAGTTCGAGCAGGGGAACGACAACGCCATGAAACTGGCCCTGCTGGAGGAACTCAAGGGCGCCCCCTGGGAAGCCGTCTACGATGAATTCTGCCGCAGGGAAGGCACTCCTGTGGGGACCGCCTGGATCAACCAGCTCATCGACTACGACCGCCAGGTGGCCCGCACCCGGTAGAGACAAGGCGGCAGAAGACCATGAAGACTCCGCTTCCCGAGGAAGGCTCCCCCACCCGCCGGTATGCCCTTTCGGTCATGTTCCGGGACCAGGTGGGGATTGTGGCCGACATCGCCGATGCCATCCGCCGCCTCCAGGGAAACCTCCTGGATGTCAGCCAAAGTGTCCTGCAGGGATATTTTTCCATGATTCTCCTGGCGGATTTCCGCCAGGAGACCCGGGAAGAGCAGATCCTGCAGGAGCTCCGCGCCCTCCCCTCCCTCCAGGGAGCCTCCTTCGGCCTCCTGGAGTGCTCCGACACCCGGGAAATCCCCCCCGTGGACCGGAACGACACCTATGTCCTCACCGCCTCGGGGCCTGACCACCCCGGCCTGGTCGCCAAACTCTCCGCATACCTCAAGGAACGGGCCATCAACATCGTGGACCTCTCCAGCCGGAACCACCAGGGAGTCTACACCATGGTCTGGCAAATCCAAATCCCCCCGGAACTGGATGTCCAGAAGCTGCAGAAGAGCATGCAACTGGCCTTCCAGGGCGAACTGGAGATTGGCCTGCGCCACGACGCCCTCTTCCGGGTGACCAACGAAATCTAGCGCTGCGCATGGGGTCAGGCCTCCCGGAGCCCCGGGCGCCT
This sequence comes from Lentisphaeria bacterium, assembly GCA_016302725.1. GTDB lineage: Bacteria > Verrucomicrobiota > Lentisphaeria > Oligosphaerales > Oligosphaeraceae > UBA1724. The sequence goes on along the minus strand of JAEDNB010000116.1, from coordinate 5,577 downwards.
CCCATGCCAGGGGAACGCCCCCGCACACAGGCTCCTTCCCTTTCGGGAAGGGGCCTTTCTCTTTTCCCCCGTCCCGTCCCCCTCCCATGGCAAAGCCCTCCGCCAACTCCCTCCTCCCCCTCCTCTCCTCCTGGGCGGAACGCATGGAAACCCCGGCGTTTCTCCCAGAGGACCCCGCCCAGTTCATGCACCGGTATTCCTCCCCGGAAGACCAGGAGGTGGTGGCGCTGACAGCCGCCTGCCTGGCCTTCGGGCAGCGCAAGGCAATCCTGGACCATGTGGAGGCCTTCCTCTCCCTCCCGGGCACCCGCTCCCCCGCCCAATGGCTCCGGCAGGGCCTTTTCCTCCCCTGCCTCCCCGACTCCCCCCGCTCCTTCTACCGCATCTTCTCCTTCCATGCCCTACGAAGGTATTGCCTTGCCCTGCAAGCCCTCCTGCAAACCCACGGAACCCTGGGCGAAGCCCTCCGACATCACTGGGAAAAGGCCAACTCCCCCAGGAAACCCGGCAGCCTCGCCCTCCTCCTCGCCTCCCTCTTCCCGCAGGAGTGCAGCCCCCTCGTCCCCAAGACCCTGGACAACGCCAACAAACGGCTGAATCTCTTCCTGCGATGGATGGTCCGGCAAAACTCCCCCGTGGACCTGGGGCTCTGGACGTGGTTCCCCCAAAACGCACTCCTCATTCCCCTGGATACCCACGTCTTGGACACGGCCAAGAGACTGCGCCTCCTCCCCCAAAACGCACTCCCTTCCCTCAAAACCGCACAACTCCTCACCAGAAAAATGAAACGACTCTTCCCACAAGACCCCCTCCGCGCGGACTTCGCTCTCTTCGGAGCCGGGATAATGAATACTCTAATAAGTTAATAATAAGCGAGTTATATATTTACCCCCCCCGAGGGTCGGGCAAGCCGATTCCCAGAGGGGGGGGAGGGGGGGGGCCTTGTCTATTCCGTCACCCGGCGGAGGAGGAACCCGTAGGTCATTCCGGGGAGGGCGGGGAAGGTGTCCTTCCCGGGTTCGAGGGTTCCCTGGAAGGGGCCCAGGATGGCCTCGGCGGCCATGCCCTCGGGAATCTGGAGACTCTTCCTCCCTCCCTTTTTCGCGTAGAGGAAGAGCAGGTCGTTTCCGATCCAGAACTGGTCCTCCCCCTTGCGGCTGTATTGCCAGACTCCCGCCCGTGGCAGAATCTCCTCGTAGACCTGCCGGGGGAGGTTCATCAAGGCGCAGTAATAGTGGGTGGCGCCCCCTTGCGTCTTCCGCACCACCCAGGGATTCCCCTGGCCATCGGCGGCCACCGCCTCATCGAAGCCAGAAAGAGGGGGGAGCCAGGTCCGCGAAGCGGCGCGATTGGCGCAGGCCAAGGCCCCATATTCCGGGATGGTCGTCGCCGTGGGCAGGAAGGCCCGTTGCAGCAACGTGGTCTGAATCCCCAGGAAATCCCCGTTGCTGGAGGACGAGGGGGCTTCGCCGGGATAGCAGGCCCCGGCGGCATAGAGCCAGAGCACCGTCGCCTTCTCCCGTTCGAAGCGTTCCCGCAGCCCCTGCCGCTGCTCCCGGGAAAGCACCACCGTGGGCAGCATGATGTAGAGGCGCTTGGGAGGAACCGTCACGGCGGGATCCAAAAGGTCCTCCAACAAGAGGCTGTCAAAGGGGATGGCCAATTGGTTCATGACCCCGAAGACCCCCTCGATGGCATTGGTGAAAACCCCATCCCCGCGGGGGGGGACGACGTAGTAGGCGCTCTCCACATTGCCCACCACCGCCACCTGACTGGGGGTGGTTCCCTGGACGGGGGGAAGCCGCTCCCAGAGGGCGGCTTGCTCCCGGAGCACATCCAGCAGCGCAGGCTCGTAGAGCCCCCCTGCGGAGAGGTCATACCAGTATCCCGATATCCCGCACGCCAGGTTCATGCCAAAGGCACGGTTCAGGTGCCCCACGCTCTCGTAGGCGGTGGAAGGCTCGCCCACATAGAGCCGCATGGAGGTGGGCTCCGGCACGCGGCAATACCCCGTCCGATAGTCCATTTCATTGTAGGTCAAGATATTGTGCAGCGAAAGGGAACTCCAGGGTTGCATGATGCCATCGGCGTCTCCCGTCCGCCGCCAGAGATAGCGGGAGGGGGCGCTCAGGAAATCCACGCAGGAGGACTGGAGGACAGTCCAGAGCCCATTGTGGCCCACCAGGGGTAATTGAAGATAGCCATTGCACCCCAGCTCCGTGAGATATCCGTAGTAGAACCCCGCCAGGAGCCTCCCCTGGGATTCCTCCTTGATGACCTGGGCGAAGGCGCAGATGGCCTCCGCCAGCGCCTGGTTGCGGGACTCCAGCCAGTCCATCAGGGGCTGCTCTTCCGCCGGATTCCGCAAAAGGCCCATGGACGCCTGGCTGGCGGCCTTCCAGTCCGGCAGTTCCGGAAGCGCCTCCAGGGAGGCGTCGGACCTGCCCCATGCCCTCCGAAGGGCCTCGTCCGTCCCGTATTTCCGGCGCAGGAACGCCTGGAAATAGCGGCGGTCGCAGAGATTGTATCCCCCCCAGGAGTAGTCCATGTTGGCGTCCGTCACGGGCCAGAACCACTCCCCGTTGTGGCTTTCCGCGATGGAGACCCCCCAGACCTGGCGGGCATAGGGGCGTCCTGCCAGGTGGCGGATGACCCTGCGGATGGCCTGGGAGGCGTCCTCCACCCATTTCCGGGAGGCCAGGCTCTGCATATAGCGGTCGGCGGCGGTGCGGGAGCCGTCCACAAAGGTGCAGACCTCGTCGGGATTCTCGTCCAGCCACCAGTCGGGCATCTGGACATTGATGTGGAGGGAGAAGACGGCTTCCGGGCAGGCGGCCTCCATGGCCTCCACGGCCTCCTCCAGCTGCGTGAAATCAAAGTCGTCCTCTCCTTTCCAGCACGTCTTGAAGTCCAGCACAAGGCGGTAGTTCTCCACGCCGGCCCGGGGGGCCAGGGTCATTTCATGGAACCGGCGCCCCCGCACCATGGCCACGCTATGCCAGAAGGTCGGATTGACCACCTGGTCCCCCAGGAGGATGCGGGGACGGCTGCCCACCCGCTGCAGGCTTGCCTGCCGGAATTCCGTGGGGGGACGCACGGGGGTGTGGAGAACCCCCAGGGGCGCCTCCTTCTGGATGCCCAGGAAATCGTCATCCAAGGTGATTTCGTAGTCCCCTGAATCCAAAGGGGGCAGGGGATAGGTGATGGTGACCTTCTCCCCCGCCTTCCACTGGGAGGAGTCCGGGGTGAGGGCCAGCCAATACTCCCGGGGGGACTTCTCCCCTTTCTTGTCGGTGAAGGCGACACGGCAACGGGAAACCGGCTCCGGCGGCATCTCCAGGATTCTGGCGGTGAACCGGCCCGGGACGGGGTCCCCCTCCAGGGCAAGAAGCCCCCGCGGCCCGGCATGGCGGTAGCCCGCCCCGCCCATCCAGGGGGCGGTGACATGGGGGTTGCCCAGGACCACCACCGGCTCCTCCACCTTGTCGGGAATGACATGGGGTTCGTTGCGCTTGGATTCGCAGCGCCAGCGTTCATCCGTGTCAAAGGTGAAATCCCGTCCCCCCGCCCGCACGTAGAGGTCCGCCGCGAAGCCGGCGGCCTGCTCTCCATTGTAGACCCGAACCTTCACCACATTGCGCCCCTTCCGCAGCACATGGGTGAGGTTGACCCGGCCAGGCACATGCCAGTTGTCGTTCATGCCGCAATACACCCCGTTGATGTATAGATAGGCCTTGTCATCCGCCAGGTAGGTCATCACGGCATACTCGGGGTCTTCGGGCAGTTCAAAGGTGCGCTCCATCCACACATTGCAGTAGTTGGGGCCGGGCTCCTTCTGGGACCACAGCCAGGAGCCCCGCCACTTCCCCCGGGACTCGAAGACCCCCCAATAGTCCAACTGCTCCAGCACAGGCACCCCGTCCCCTCCTTCCCCCTGGAGTTCCGCCACGGTGAGAATCATCCCCGGGGGCGTGGTGAACTCCACAGGCGCACTCTCCCCGGGAGAAAGCCTCTGGGCGCTTCCGGGAATCTCCTTGAGGTTGCCATCCAGGAAACGCACCACCACCCCGGGATTCCCCTCCCCACGCCAGGAAAGGCGGCACCTCGCCCGGGGACGCAGCACCGGAACCGCAAAAGGCGCCTGGGAAGTCATCCGGCACGCATTGGGAATGGCGTTGCCATAGGGAAGGGCGTCGATGGATTTCAAATCCACCCGCGCCCTGTCCGTCCCCCTCCATCGCAGTTCCCAATTGGTCACCGTCCCCCCCCAGGCGGAATCCACGGTGGGGAAGACCACCGTATGCCACTCCCCGTCGGGAATCAGGGACGCAATGACCGCGCTGTATTGGCTGACCTCCCCGCCACGGTCCAGATTGCACGAAAACTGAAGGTAGCCGGACTGGTCGGCACGCACCGTAAACTCCAATTGCCGAATCTGCGACGCCTCCCAATTCTGCTTCATGTTGTAAAAGCCACTCCCGTCCGCCACGGCCCGAAGGGACAAGACCCCCGCCTCGGATGAAAGACGCTCCGCCCCAAACACCGATACCGACTCCTCCAGACGGCTCCCCTCCAGACGATACCCTGACGCCACACGACGGGACGCCTCCCCGCATAGCACCCCCCCGCGGCCCTCCCCCTCCGTGGAAAGAAGCCCCGGGTATATCTGCCCACAGACCTGCCATGAGAGAAAAAGAAGACAAACAAGGACAGCCAAGGACAACCAGCGAGGCACGGGGCAAAATCTGTTCATGCACGAACCCACGGAAAGGGGAAAAAGGGCCAAAACAAGGGGCGAAGCACGGACCCCCAGGGAACAGGGGTACTATAGCCTAGGGAAGCCCGGCGCACCGCCGCAGAAGGAGGGAGGAGGACGGTGGGCGGAGTCCCCGTCCGAAGGCGCACCGCCGCAAGGGAACACCCGGCGCCCTTTCCTGTCCAAGGCATTGCCTTCGCGGGAATACCCCCTTTCCTGTCAGGGAATCCGAGAAATGGCGAAGTACTGCCAGGAAGGCCACGCCCTCATGGATGGAGGGGGATTATATTAGGCGTTCCGTTTCCCATTGGCCTCCCAACCTGCCCTCCTCCCCTTCCCTTCCATGATGAAAGAGATCAGCAATCGACCCCGGAATCTGGCGCTCGCCGTGGCATGCGGCGGCCTTCTGTTCCTGGCGGTAGGTCTATTCCTCGTCCAATCCGGACACGCCAAGGCCATGACCCCGGCCTGCATTTCCGCCGTGGTGACTGCCCTGATGGGGGTGCTGGCGGCGGGGCGGGTGATTTTCGAGCGGCGGCAACGGCAGGAGGAACGGGACGCGGCGGAGTATCATCGCCAGCATGGCTCCGCCGAACTTTTCGGGGATGCGGACGAGGCGGTGCGCCTGGCGACCCGGGCCAACCGCCAGTTCACCAAGTATTTCATTCCTGTGGCCACCATCTCCATGGGCGTGGCCCTGGGGCTGGTGGTGCTGAACCGCTGGATTTCCCTGCGCTACCTGGACTACCAGTATGCGGTCCAGAATCCCCTCTCCCTGGCCATCCTGGCCTTCTGCTGCTGCATTGCCACCCTGGTGGCCG
>JAEDNB010000115.1 GCA_016302725.1 Lentisphaeria bacterium | reverse complement strand
GGGCCTGGACTCCCTGGGAGGCGTCGATGAGGAGGATGGCGCCCTCGCAGGCGGCCAGGCTCCGGGAGACCTCGTAGTTGAAGTCCACGTGTCCCGGGGTGTCGATGAGGTTGAAGTCGTAGACCTCCCCGTTCCGGGAGGGGAACCGCATCTTCACCGGATGGGAGCGGATGGTGATGCCCCGTTCCTTCTCCAGGTCCATGTCGTCCAGCAACTGGTCGTGGAAGGTGCGCATCTCCACCGTCTGGGTATGGACCAGGAAGCGGTCGGCCAGGGTGGATTTTCCGTGGTCGATGTGGGCGATGATGGAGAAATTCCGGATATGGGATAGGTCGAGTTCGGGAGTCATGCCGGGTAATATAATGCGGAGCGGCAGACGCCGTAGGAGGGTGGCGGTTCCGGCGGTTCCGGCGGTTCCGGCCCCGGGCCATTCCCGGAAAATTGGCAAAAACGCCCGTTTTTCTTCAGGGAGTTCTGGAGGCGCCGCGCATCCCGGGGGCGTCGGCCATGCAGGAGGGGTCTGCGTCCCCCGTGGCGTCGAGGATGACCTGCGCCTCCCCCGCGAGGAGTCCGGATTTGGCGGCGCATATGCAGCGGCGGAGGCGGCCATTTCCCGTGAAGGCGTCGAGGAGGAGGGCCGGAGATGGAGCCCCCCCTGCCTCCCCTCCGGCATTTTCTCCTGCGGGCGCTTCAGCCCTTCCGCGTAGAGGGCGTGGCCGCACAGGGGGGCGCTTCCCTGGGCGCGGTGGAAAATCTCCTGTCCAATGCCACCCGCCAGGAAGTCCACCCCGTCGGGACAAGGCATGGGGACGGGCGCCAGGGGCGCCGTGGACACCCCGCCGCCGCCATGGGAAGGCCGTGGAAGGAAATGGCGCTGCGGGGGCTAGGCCAGGCGGGCGGCGCCGCCGGCGGGCAGGGGGCAGGGGGTGCGCCCCCTTTCCGGCTGGAAGAGGGGTTCCGCCCCGGGGAGGGGGAGGTCTTCCCCGGAGAGGTTCAGGAGCTGGTCTCCGGGCTCCAGGCGTTCCCGCATTTCCGGGAGGAGGGAGGGCTCCAGGAGGATGGCGACCCTGGGCATCCCCTTGGCTTCCAGCAGGGCGTATCCGCCATTGCCGGCCAGGGGGCGGAGGGTCCAGCGCCCCTGGCGGTAGGCGGCCTGGTTCCGGTGGTAGAAGCCCATCCAGAAGGCGATGATTTCCCGCTCCGGGGGGGTGAGCCTGGTCAGGTCCATGGAGAGCATGGGGACGCCCAGCAGGGAGGCGATAAGGTGGCGGGAGACATTGGAGAGGCGCTCCCCGGGCGCCCAGTAGGCGGGGTCCGCGTGGACGGGCACGCCGTCGCCAATGGCCACCCGGATGAGGGACATGTTCCGGAAATTGCCCAGGAAGTCGAAGGGGACGTCCCCCGCCCGGAACTGGGTGGCGTAGGGCGTCATCACGGGGGTGGCGTAGGATTGGCGGAATTCCACCAGGGCCTGGGGGCGTTCCTGGCGGATGGCCTGGTGGAGCCGCTCCACGAATTCCAGGACGGGGCCGCTGGTGGGGGCGTCCCAGTAGGAGGGGGGGATCTGGTCCAGGAAATCCACCTTCAGTCCGTCAATGGGGGTCTCCTTCAGCAGACGGGCCATTCTCTGGAGCATGGGGTCGGCTCCGGGGGAGGAGGGGTCCAGGAGGCGGTAGCCCTCCCTGGCCTCCCCCGGCAGGAGGGTGCCGGGCATCTCCCGGTAGTGCCGGCTCCTGGTGCCCACCAGGAAGGGGGCCACCCACAGCATATAGCGCATCCCAAAGCCATGCACCCGCTCCACATGACGGGCAAAGTCGGGGAATTTTCGCGAGGAGACCTCCCAGTCCCCGATGTTCTCGTACCAGGTGCCGATGGTGGCGGGGGAAACCCGCTTCGCCTCGTCAAAGCACCATCCATCGTCCACGATGAGGGTGCCCATGCCCAACTGGGACGCCAGGCGGGCATTCTCCTCCACCCACTTCTCCTCCACCGCAGCATGGACGGCATACCAGGTGCAGAAGACCGGCTCCCAGGCCCCCTGGGGGACCACGGGCCGGGACAGGCCAAGGCCGCTCCGCCACTGGGAAAGGGCCTCAATCCAGCCCTGGGGACGGCAGTCCACCGTCAATGCCACCGGTTCCCGGGAGGGCATGCACTCCACCTGGATGTCGTAGGTGCAGGCTTCCTGGTTCAACTTGGCCTGGATGCGGCACTCCCGGCGCAACTGGGAGAGCGCCACCAGCGCCCGGCACTCCCCCTTTGTGTTCACAAAGGCCAGGGCAGGATAGTCCGACTGGGCGCAGGAGTCCACCTGGAGGTTCCAGGGAAGGGAGTATTCCGGCCAGGCGCGGGTGGGCACCCAATACCCCTGGATGTCCACAAGGGGAAGGGAGAAGGAGAAGAGGGGGCGTCCCTCTCCTCCTTGCCAGGGAATCCGGTTCAGGGCGGAAAAGTCAAGGGAGGGAATGTGCATGGCAATGGAAAGGGTTCAGGGGTGCGGGAAAGGTAGCATAATAAACATCGTGTTCCCTGGCTTTGCGCCTGGCGCCTGGAAAACCGGGCTTCCCCGGGGCGGGCAAAGAGGGGGCTCAAGGCACCTTGGAGAGGAGGGCGGCGATGGCCTGGTTGAGGCGGTTGCGCTGCTCCAGGAGGACGGCGGGGTCTTCGGGGTAGTCCACCACGGAGGCGATCCATTTCACGGCGAGGATGTCGTCCACTTGCCTTTGGAGGGCTTTCCCCAGGGGGATGTTGCGCCTGGCGGCGGTTTCCCGGAGGGATTGGAGGAAGAGGAGTGCGCGGTAGTCCTGGGTGCCCTCCCGGAGGAGTTCCGCGCGGATGGAGGGGAGGAAGCCCAGGCTGTCGTCGGGATAGAAGAGGAAGCCGTCTCCGGTTTTCTCCAGGGGGGTGGCCTTCCAGTCGTATCCATTGAAGAGCTGCCAGCAGTTGGCGCCCCAGAAGAGACTGATGTCGACGTCGTATTTCCATTGGCAGAAGAACTGGATCCGCTTGGCGGTTCCCGGGGCGTCGATCATGTTGCTGGTGGGGAACTTGGGGTAGGAGAGATTGAAGTACCACCCGATTTCCTTCCCCTTTGCCTTCAGGCCCCGGATGTAGTTCAGCATTTCCTGCCGGACGAAGTGTCCGTCGTTGAAGTAGAAAAGGTCCACCAGGTCTTCGTAGTATTGGATGCGCTCCGTGCCCAGGTGGGGGGCGCAGAAGGCGGAGCAGACGCGTACGCCCTCCTTTTCCTTCAGTTTCCAGAGCATCTCCTTCACCACGTCCTCCTTTGCGCCGATTTCATCGTAGTAGACGTAGAGGGGGTACGGGGTGTTTTCCTCCCGGAGGGTCTGGATTGCCCGGGAGACCTTTTCGGAGGCGGCGGCGTAGTATGCGGCGGGGTTTCCCTCGAAGCGTCCTCCCTTGTAGTGTTCGGTGAGCCATCCCAGCCAGGGGAAGGTGGCCAGGGTGAGCCGGTGGAAGCGGGCGAGCAGTTCCCGGGAAAGGTTGTCCAGCCCATAGTGGTCGCCGTCCAGTTCGCTGTCCATGAAGGAGGGCCAGGCATTTCCCCTCTGGGGATAGAGGTCGTATTCCATGAGGGTGCGGGCGAAGCGGTCGGCCAGTTCCCGGCTGGGGAATTCCTCCACGCCGTATCCGGCGAGGGCGAAGACCCGTTCCGCCCGGGGGAGCCGCCAGGGGAGCACCTGGATTCGGATGGGGAGGGAGAGGTCTCCCAGGGCCAGGGTTCCCTGGTAGAGCCCGGCGGGGGTTTCGGGGGGGACGGTGGCCTGGAGCCAGAGAAGCGCCTGGTTTTCCTGCCCGGTGAGGGTGACTTGGGAGACGGGGCGCAGGCGGTCGAATCGGGGCTTGCCGGAGGTGAGGATTTCCTCTTCCTGGAAGAGGCGCAGAGCGGAGGCGGGCAGGGAATTCCCCTCCTGGGAGAGGAGGGGGGAGAAATGGAAGGGGATGGTGGCTGGGGCGGGGGAGAGGGGAAGGAGGGCGACCTGGGCATTTCCCGTCTCGTCCGCCGCCAGGGTCAAGCTTACTTCCCCTCCCAGGGGGACATCCTTGCGGAGGAGGTCGGGGAGGCAGGTCTCCAGGGAGGAGAAGAGCTGGTAGTCCCAGCCCCTGGGGAAAGCCTGGGCGCGCCCCTGGGCGAGGCACATTTCCCGCTTTTCCAGCCCCTGGAGCAGGCGTTGGCAGGCCTCCTGCAGTTTCCGGCGCCTCTGGGGGGCGGGGTTTTCCTGGAAGGCTTCCTTTAGGTCACGGGCCTGCCGAAGGAGGTCTTCCTTCTCCCTCTGGGGGCATCCTTCCGGCCAGGCTGCCAGGCGGGCCGGCACCTGGTGGAGTTCCGCGAGATAACTGAAGGCGGAGCGGAAGAGGGGCGAGGTGGAGGCCAGTCCCTGCCCTGCGGGGGAGAGGAGGAGGGGCTGGAGCTGGGTGTCCTCAGGGGAGACCTCCAGGGGGAGGGAGAGGAGGGCGGAGCCCTGGGCGGGGAGGCAGTGGGCGGTTTCCTGGGTCAGGCGCCCATTCTGGTCGGTGATGGCGGGGCCGGTCACCTGGGCGGTCTGGTAGTCGGCGGCGCCGGTGGTGGCCGCGGCCTGGGAGTCGGGGGAGAGGCGCGCCATCGCCAGCAGGGGGCGGGGCTGGGGGAGGCGGTTCACCACTTGGAGGGTCAGCCAGTTCTTCCCGGCGGGGAGTTCGTGCTCCGCAGAGGAATCCAGGGGGCCGGGAAGGGCCGCCGTGGGCAGGAAGGAGGCAAAGGGGATTTCCCCGTCGGGGCGGGGGGCGGGATAGGAGTGGCGGGCATGGGCGGTCTCCCAAAGCACCCGCGCACCCCGGCGGGGGAGTTCCTCCGGGGTGACGCCCAGGGCGAAGAGGGGGACGGATAGAGTGGCCTCCCAGCCTCCCCCGTTTAGGGGGGCGGTGGCGTATTCCACCTGATCCCGGGTCAGTTCGTAGAGGGCCTTGCCTCCCTCATGTGCCAGTTGGAGGCCGCCCTCCTCCCCGGGGGAGAGGAGAAGGCGCTTGTACCAGGCGCCGTCCTCTGTCTGGAGGTGCAATTCCAACTGCCCGGCCGTGGAGGGACAGCGGAAATGGAAGACGAGGCTTCCCCCTTCCAGGCGGGCTGTCGCCTGGGGGGCCGGGGCCGGGGTGTCCCCCTGGGCGGGGGCCGCCAGGGAAAGGGGGGAGTTCCAGGGGGAGGAGTCATTCTCCTGGAGGAGGGGGAAGGGGGGGCGGGTGGAGAGGCGGAGGGGCGCCAGAACCAGGGAGGAGTCCATGGAGACGGTGAAGACGCTCCGCTTCCCCGGCGGGAGGAAGCCGCCGGTCACCAGGGAGATGGTGCGGGCGTTGGCGGGGAAGTGGCCGTGGTATCGCCCGTCAAAGACGTAGAAGGGGGTGTTGGAGGAGACCTTCAGGGTGCCCCTCGGGGTGAAGAGCTGGAAATGGGTGGCGTCCCGGGTGATGCGCCAGCGGGACTGGGGGACGCGTTCCCGGGCGGGGACGGGGGGCATGAGGAGGAGGGTTTCCGGGGCGTCCTGGGTGAAGAGAGCCCCTCCGCACAGTTCCTGGGGCAGGGCCATGAACCAGAAACTGGCGTCGTCCAGGGGGGCGAGACCGGTGCGGAACTCCATGGCGGCCTGGATGCCCTCCTCGGTGACCAGGAAGGATACCTCCGCCTGGAAGTCCCTCTCCGCTCTCCGCGCCACAAGCCGGTTCCCCTCCTGGCGGAGCTCCGCCTCCTTCCAGAAGGCGTCCCCCACCAGGGAACGCTGCCACCCCGGCCCCACCACCAGGCTGGGACGCGAATTGGCGGAAATCACCTCCCCGCGCCAAAGCATCTGGGGACCCTCCCCCGTCAGGCGAAGGGTGTAGTCCCCCCGTGTGATCTCAAGAGGGAGTTGCGCAAGGAGAAGCGCCGGCATCAGCAGAAGGGCGAGCAGGGGAAGGCGGGCGGGGGAAAGGGGCATGGCGATGACGGGAGGGAAAAAGAGGAGGCGGCAGAAGGGCAGGGAGGACAGGCCTCCCCTCCGGCGGGAAGCCCGGGGAGGGGAAGCCTGGCGAAAGCCTGCTGCGGAATAAATCCCCGTCCGCTAGCGGACGAAGTTGAAATCCGTCCAGAAGGTCATCCTCTGGGGCTCGGCATGGCCGTCGGCAAAGAGGCCGTTGGCGGCGTTGTCGTGACGGGTGCAGATTTCCTTCTCGTTCACCGTGTAGAACCACTGGGAGGGGCCGTTGACGCCGTAGTTCCAGCCCCATTCCGTCTCGCTGTCGAAACAGATGGGGAACAGGGTGGGGCTCCTCAGGCGGTTCGTGGCCACATACCACATCTTTTCAACGTAGCAGACGCCAATGTCGTTGGGCTCCACGGCCTCGGGAGTGAGCGCATAGCGACACCGCAAAATGACGTTGAACCCATAGGTGTTGCCATCGTAGTTGGGCAGGTTCTTGGGGTCGTATTTGCCCGGGGTGCCGGAGGGGCACACAAAGGTGGGCCCCACTTCGTCGTAGCCCGCCTCCCGCAAAATCCGAACAGGAGGCCACCACTTGGGGGCCTCCGCATCATACAGGGGAATCATGTCCGCGTTGTCCTGGGAGTAGATGGTCAGGTACAACCCACACTGCTTCAAATTGTTCACGCAGGCAATGGAACGGGCCTTCGCACGGGCCTTCGACAACGCAGGCAACAGCATGGCCGCCAAAATGGCGATGATCGCAATCACCACAAGCAATTCAATCAACG
>JAEDNB010000114.1 GCA_016302725.1 Lentisphaeria bacterium | reverse complement strand
CCCGCCGTGTCCCGCCCCCGGCTTTCTGCGGTATCCCGCCGTGTCCCGCCCCCGGGCTTTCTGCGGTATCCCGCCGTGGCCCGCCTCCTGTCCTTCCGTTGCGCAGGCGCCGTGGCCTGCCTCCTGGCTTTCTGCGGTATCTCGCCGTGGCCCGCCTCCTGTCCTTCCGTTGCGCAGGCACCGTGGCCTGCCTCCTGTCCTTCCGTTGCGCAGGCGCCGTGGCCTGCCCCCGGGCTTTCTGCGGTATCCCGCCGTGGGCCGCCCCCGGGCTTTCCGTGCAGGCACCGTGGCTCGCCCCCCGGTGGTGCCGCGGCGTGGGGGCGGGCGTTGTTGACTGCTTCTAGTTTTTCTGTGTGGGGTGTTTTGTTGTGATATTATAACTTATTTATATGCAATAACTTGCAACATCATTCAAAAAGCGATTTCAGGATTTCGGGGGAGAGTTCCGGGGGGAGCTGTTCCGTGTGCTGGTTGTCCAGGGCGGTCTGCGCCACCAGTCGTTTTGTCTGTTGCATTTGGAGGACCTTTTCCTCCACTGTGTCCTGGGCCACCAAGCGGTAGGCGAAGACGGGTTTTGTCTGTCCGATGCGGTATGCGCGGTCGATGGCCTGTGCTTCGGCGGCGGGGTTCCACCAGGGGTCCAGGAGGAAGACGTAGTCGGCGGCGGTGAGATTGAGGCCCACTCCCCCTGCCTTGAGGCTGATGAGGAAGAGCTGGGTGCCGGGGTCTTCCTGGAAGTGGCGGACCACCTCCTTTCGGTCCTGGGTTGCGCCGTCCAGATAGGCGAAGTTCCAGTGGTTTTCCCGGCATTTTTCGGCCACCAGTTTCAGGAGGGAGGTGAATTGGGAGAAGAGGAGTGCCTTGTGCCCCGTTTCCAGGAGGGGCGGAAGGGTTTCCTGGAGGCATGCCAGTTTTGCGGAGTCTTCCTGGAGGAATTTTTCATTGACGAGGCCGGGGTGGCAGGCGGCCTGCCGGAGGCGGAGGAGGGCATTGAGCATGTTTGCCTTGGGGGCGGTCCCCTCCTGGGAGAACTCCTGGCGGTAGAAATCCCGCAGTTGGTCATATAGTTCCCTCTGCCGTGGAGGCAGTGGGCACCAGAGGACCTGCTCGCTTTTCCTGGGGAGGTCGGTGGCCACCTGCTCCTTGCGCCGGCGGAGCAGGAAGGGGCTGACGGCCCTCCGGAGCCTCTGGGCGGTCTGGGGGTTGGTGAGAAGCCCGTTGTCCCGGGCCAGGGCCTGGGTGAATCCCTGCTGGAAGAGGGCGGGGTTCAGGAAGGTGAGTTGGCTGAAGAGTTCCGACAGGTGGTTTTCCACGGGGGTGCCCGTCATGGCCAGGCGGTGGTTTGCCCGCAGGGCCCTGGCGGCCTTGGCGGTAAGGCTGTCGGCATTCTTGATGGCCTGGGATTCATCCAGCACAAGGTAGTCCAGGGGGATGGCGGCCAACTTGTCCAAATCCTGTCGCAGGGTGCCATAGGTGGTGAAGACCAGGTCGAAGCGGGAAAACCATTCCCGCGTGGCGGTCCGCCCCGGCCCATAGTGGCAGGCGGTGCGCAGGCGCGGGGCAAAACGGGCCGCCTCCGACTGCCAGTTGAAAAGGAGGGAACTGGGCATGACCACCAGGCTGGGAAGAAGGGGATTCTCCTCGTGGCGCCGCGCCAAAAGCGCCAGCACCTGGACAGTCTTGCCCAGCCCCATGTCGTCCGCCAGGATGCAGGAAAGCCCCCGCCTCTCCTGCCGTACAAGCCAGGCGAGGGCGGAGTGCTGATAGGGACGAAGGGCTGCCTGGAACCACTCCGGGGGACGGACGGAGTCCTCCGCCTGGGGAAATTCCTGCGCCTTGCGAAGCCCCTGGAGGATTCTCTGGTATTGTCCGTCCAGGTCCTGGAGCTGTTCCTGGAGGAGGGCTTCCAGGAGGGCGGCCTGCTCCTGGCGGAAGCGCACCCGCTGGTCGTCGGATTCTCCGATTTCCACCAGGGAGGTGAATTTTTCCAGCCATTCCCTGGGGAGGATGCCGTAGGTGCCGTCATCCAGCCGGACGGCCTTGGCACCCTGCCGGGCGGCCTGGAGGAGCTGGGGCGTGCCCAGGACGGTGCCGTCGGGGAAGCGCGCGGTGGCCTGGAGTTCCAGCCAATCCAGGCCGCTTCCCGCCACGCCGAAGGACTTTTCCACGGGCCTTCGGTAGGTTTTTCCCTGGGCGGTGACTTCCCATCCTTCCAGGGTCAGGGCCTGGACCGCCCTTTCCAGCTGGGCGGGGAGGAGTTTCCAGCCGGGGTCTTCGTCTCCGCCGGTGCGCGTCACCTTCCGGAATCCCAGTGCCCTGAGCCGCTCCTTGAGGGCTTCCTCCTCCTGGGGCTGCCGCAGGAGGACCTGGTGGTTCCCAGGCAGCCGGGTCTCCCGGGAGTCTTCGGGGCAAAGGGTGTCGGCGTAGCGGAAGGAGAGGTCGCATTGGAGTTGCTCCTTGCCCAGGTGCCGGTATCTTGCTGGGGTGACATAGAGTTTTCCCACGGGGGGGAGGGATTCCACGGGAACCCGTTCCGCCTCTGGGATTTGGGAGAGGTCCGCCCCGCCGTCCAGGGCAAGGGCCTCCCCCAGGAGGCACGCCTCCTGCCGTTCCATCCAGGGCATGGGGGCGCCAAGCAACGCCAGCAGACGGGGCGCCGCCTGGCGCAGCCGAAGGAGATGGAGCCCACCCTCCGTCAGTGCCCAGCCCGCCGGGGAGAGGGCCAGCCAGCGCTCCAGGGGAATGTCCCCCTCCACCCCCCCAAGCCATATGAGGGGACGCCGCCTCCCCGCCTCCCCATGTTCCCAGCGGGCAAACCAGGGGGATTCCCCCGCTTCCCGCAACCGGTGCAGGCGCCAGGGCTGCCCGGGAAGACGGCAGCTCCAGCGCAGATTCTCCACCAGGGGAAAGAGAAGGCGGCAAAGCGCCCCCTGCGCCTCCTGGGGCACCAGATACCGGTTGCCCCGGCATCCCGGGCGCGCCTCCCGATAGGGATGGAGGAAGGCCAGGAGGGCCTGGTCTTCCTGGCGGGGGACAGTCAGGTCCGGCTGCTCCACCACGGGGTTCAGGGGGGCGGCCGCCCCCGCAGGCCGCCACCAGATGTCCACGGACAATTCCCCTGTCAGGCGGGCGGGGAGGGAGGGCAACTCCAGCACGACGAGGAATTCCACGCCGCATTGGGGGGCGACGGGGGGAAGGAAGGGAGCTGGTCGGCTTCGGCGTGGCGGTGGGAGCACGCCACGCTCCTCCCGGATCTTGCGGCGGAGATACCCATGCTCGTACTCCACCAGCTGCCCCTGGGAATCCAGGGCGCGGTCCTGGTCGGGATTCCTCCTCCTGGGCGTTTTCAGGGGATGTTCCACTGGTTCATCCATGGCCGCAGGGAAGGGGAGGGGAAGGGAAAGGAGGCGCTAGGGGAATAGCTTTCTTGTGGGCGCCAGCGGGTCGTAGGTGTAGGAGCACCCCAGGTGCCGCAGCCCCTGTTCGTCGCCGTGCCCCGGGGTATGGGATAGATGGACATCGCACCCCTTGAGTTGAGCCAGGCAGTCCAGCGCCTTCTGCCCCAGGGGGGAGGTGGCGCAGGAAACGGTGAGGACGATGAGGGCCTCGGAAAGGTTCAGGCCGCTTCGCTTGGCGCTGGTGCCCAGCCCGTGCTTGAAGCGGGCGACCTTCTCCAGGATGTCTGGCTGGAGAAGATGCTGGTCCTTGGGAATGCCCGCCAGATGGCGCACTGCGTTGAGAATCATGGCCACGGCGGAGTGCATGAGGCTGGAGTTCATCCCCGTGGCTACAAAGCCGTCGGGCAGTTGGATGGCCGCCCCGCAGAAGATGCCGCCATCCCCTTCCCCCTCGCTCTCACACCGCTGGGCCGTCTCCCGGGCCTTGCCCACCACAATCCGGTCCGTGGGCGTCAGCCCCGCCTGGCGCACCAATTCCTCCGCCCGGCGGACGGTCTCCTCCTTGGCCCGCCCCATTTCCTGGGCGGCCACATATTGGAAATACCGCCGGATGATTTCCATCTCCGCCGCCTTCCGCACCGCCACGTCGTCCACAATGCCCGAGGCAATGCAGTTCACCCCCATGTCGGTGGGGGAAAGATAGCCGCCTCCCTTCCCGCCGGAAATCCGCTCCAGCAGGGCCTTCAGGAGGGGGAAGGTCTGCAGGTCCCGGTTGTAGTTGACGGCGGCCACGCCGTAGGCCTCGAAGTGGAAATGGTCCATGGCGTTGCTGTCCAGGAGGTCCGCCGTGGCGGATTCGTAGGCGATGTTCACCGGATGGCTCAAGGGGAGGTTCCAGACGGGGAAACTCTCGAATTTCGCATACCTGGCCGGCCTTCCCTGCTGGAATTCATGGTAGATTTGGCTGAGGCAGGTGCCCATCTTCCCCGAGTTGGGACCCGGGCCGGTGACCACCACCAGGGGACGGGTCACCGGCACGTAGCGAAGGGAGCCCAGGCCCTCCGGGCTGGCAATGCGCTCCACCTGGTTGGGATAGCCGTCCAGGTTGCCGTGGAGGAAAACCTGGATGCCATGGGCCTCCAGGCGACGCTTGAAGGCCTGCACGGCCGGCTGCCCAGAGTAGCGCGTGACCACCACGGCGGTCACGTCCACCCCCACTCCATGCAGGTCGTCAATCAATTTCAAGGCGGCATTGTCGTAGGTGATGCCAAAATCCGCCCGGATCCGCTTCCGCTCAATGTCCTCCGCATAGATGCAGACGATGATGTCCGCCTCCGCCGCCAGGCTCTGCAGAAGACGCACCTTCACATCCGGGTCATAGCCCGGCAAAATCCGCGCCGCATGGAAATCCCCCATCAATTTGCCCCCGAACTCCAGATACAAGCGACCCTCCCCCTGGAGGGCGCGCTGGAGGATGGAGGCTCTCTGGGCCTCCAGGTATTTCTGGTTGTCAAAGGCGGCGTGGGACATGGGAGGGAAAGGACGGCGGGATTGGGCAAAGGGGCAAAGGGGCCATGCCCCAGAAACAAAGAAAGCGAACAGAGGACTGAAGACAAAGGTTCAGGGCTCTGTTCGCTTCCGTCGATAAGCCGGACGAAGAACTACCGGATGAGACCGGCCGCGCGACGACGGGCCTCGCAGGGCTTCACGTAAGCCTGGCGGGACTTGTACTCATCCATCACATTCTCCTTGTCCATCTTCTTGCGGAGATGGCGGATGGCGCGCTCGATGGGATCACCTTTGCGGAGCTTGACTTCTGGCATGCTGTATCACCCCCTTGGGGCCAATGAAAAAGGGATTGGAATCCGGTCAGGAATGGACAGGCCAGGACTTTTCCTGGCCCTCCCCCGCCGGAGCGAAAGTGGGCTTAACATAAATCCCCCCTGGGATTTTTCCAACAGAACCCAGCCCCTCCCCCGGAAAAGTTCCTCCGGAAGAAGGAAAAAGCAAACGCATCCCTTCACCCTGCGGGGGGGGCGCCGCCGTCGCTTCCCTGGCTGTCCAATATGGCGGCGGGGGTGCGCCTGTGTCCGGGGGTGTCGGGGCGTCGGCGAGGCCTTCAATCCCTGCCGCATCCCTGGGGATAGGGGAGTACATTCCCCTGCCAGGAGCGGAAGAGAGGTGCGCCGTTTTCATCCTTTCCCAGGCACTGCTCGGGTTGCAGGCGGATTTTCCCCGCGCCCTTGGGGAGGTCGAAGGCAAAGGCGGGGAGGGCCAGCCCGGAGATTCTGCCCCGGAGCTGGTCCATGATCTGGAGTCCCTTTTCCAAGCCGGTGCGGAAATGCATGGCTCCCTGGATGGGGTCCCCGTGGAAGAGATAGTAGGGCTTCACATGGAAGCGCAGAAGGGAAGTGAAGAGGCGTCCCAGGGTCTCCGGGTCGTCGTTCACCCCCTTGAGCAGAACGCTTTGGTTCACCAGGCAGACCCCGGCCCGATTCAGGATGTCGCAGGCCGCCTGGACCTCCCGGGTCAACTCCCGGGGATGGTTGAAGTGGCAAGCCAGCCAGGCGGGCTTGCCGCTTGCCAGGATTGCCGCCAGGCGAGGGGTGATCCGTTGGGGCAGCGCACAGGGAACCCGGCTTCCAAAGCGGAGGATTTCCACGGAGGCCACGGAGGAAAGCGCCTGGATGATCATCCGGAGGTTGGCTTCCGGAAGCATGAGGGGGTCGCCCCCCGACACCAGCACCTCCCGCACCTGGGGATGGGCGCGAAGGTACTCCACCACCTGGGTGAGTTCTCCCTGGGACAAAGGCGCCATGGCCCGTCCCCAGTCCCGCTTGCGCATGCAGTGGCGGCAGTGCAGGGCGCAGAGGTTTCCTGTCACCAGCAAGGCGCGGTCCGGATAGCGGTGCACCAGCCGGGGAACGGGGGAACAGGCCTCCTCCGACAACGCATCGGCCTCCCCGCCTTCCTGGCAATCCACCTCCGCGTCCGAGGGAATGCACTGCCGCAAGATGGGGTCATCCAGGGAGGGGCTCTCCGCCAGGGACAGATAGTACGGGGTCACAAAAAGGGGATAGGCGGATTCCCCCCGTCGGCAATGCCCCCACTTCTCCGGGGAAACCCCAAGATAGGCCGCCGCCTCCTCCAATGTGTGCGCTGCATGCTCCCATTGCCAGCGCCAGTCCCACCACTGGTTGGCAGTGGGCTTTTCCCGAAACACCAACTCCATTTGGAATCTCCCCAAAGGATACAAGGACACGACACCTGGACACGGGAATGCCACGAATCCAGAAAACAGAAAAGCCACCGTGGCAGGTAGCCACGGCGGCTAAAGGATTGGCGGAGTTGATGGGGCTCGAACCCACGACCTTCGCCGTGAC
>JAEDNB010000113.1 GCA_016302725.1 Lentisphaeria bacterium | reverse complement strand
CCGGCTTCGCCGTGGGCATCCTCTGGCCTGGCACCTTAAGCCTCGCCGCCCAGCAAATCCCCCGGGGAGGCACCCCCATGTTCGGCATGTGCGCCCTGGGAGGAGACATCGGATGCACCCTGGGACCCGCCCTGGTGGGCTGGTGCGCCGCCGCCTGGGGAAACAATCTCCGCCATGGGCTGGCGGCGGGCCTGGCCTTCTGCCTCCTGCTTCTGGCCTGCCTTTTCGCCATCCGCAAAGCCGCTCCTGGCGCCCCGGAGAAAGAAGGATAGAGAGAGAATCCCTCCCTGCCTGCCCGGGGGGCGACGGGGAAATCGGGGTTATAGTAGTCCGCTTGCCACGCCCACCGAGGAGAAGCGCCATTGAACAAAGAGGATTTGCTACAACGTATCCGGGCCAACGCCCAGGCCGCCATCCGCTTCTATCTGCAGAACGCCAACGTGGAAATGGGGCTCCTCCGGGAACTGGCGCAGCACCTGGACCAGCCGGGGGTCCCCCTCTTCCTGGCCTCCATGCCCAACACCCCCAGCCGAATCCTGGAATCCCTCCAGGATTCCCAGGACCCACAGGTGCTCCAGGTGCTGGCCAACAACCCCAACTGCCTCCATCGGATGGCGGCCGCCCAGACCCTCCCCCCAAGGCTGGCCGCAGCCGGAAGCCGTAAACTCACCCAGCAACAGGCCCTCCATCTCGCCCAGGACCCCCAGGTGGAAGTGAGGGTGGCGCTGGCAAAAAACCCCGCCATCTCCTCCCCCGTCCAACTGAAACTCTCCCAGGACTGCGTCCCCTTCGTCCGGGCCGCCCTCCTGGAAAACCGCAGGCTGGTGGAGGAATTCCAGGTGGGGCTGGGGGATGACGTGGACACCGCCGTCCACCTGGCCGCCCTCCTGGTGCCCAGGCTCTCCCCCGCCTGCATGGAAATCTGGGTGAAGGAGAGCGAGGAGCTGGCCCAACTGGCCCTCTCCCGGCGCAAGGACCTTACCCCCGCCATGGTGGAGGCACTGACCCACAGCGACCATCCCTCCGTGATGCTCTCCCTGCTGGAGCGCCAGACCCTCACGGAGGAGAGGCTGGAGGCCTTCATCCGCCGGGGAGACGCCTCCATCGCCCTGGCCATCCTGCGCCGCCGGGAACTTTCCCTCCCCCTCCAGGCCGCCCTCTGGGAGACCCATGGCGCCCTCCCGGAAGTCCGCCTGGCCCTGGCCGCCCACCCCGCCTTGGACGACGCGGTGGGGCTGCCCCTCCTGGACCTCCAGGCGGGGGAGGAAATCCCCAGGCTCCTGGCCCTCAACCCCTCCCCCGCCCTTCCCCAGACCAGGGCGAAATTGGCGCGGGAAGGCAGCATCTTCCTATGCAAGCACCTCCTGGCCAACCCAAGGAGCCATGAAAAAGCCCTCCTGGAAACCCTGGTCCTCCGGGGAGACCAGGTGCTCCTCTGCCACCTGGCATACCGGCGCATCCCCTGCCATGGCCTCTCCCCCCAGGCCACCGAAAGGCTCCTCCAGAGCCCCCTGCCCTCCGTCAGGGCTCTGGCCACCCCCCAGCTTCCCCATTGATTCCCTCCCCTTCCTTAGGAGAATCCCATGCTCAACAACAAAAAAAACGTGGTGAAACCCCCGCTTTCCCTGGTGGAAATCATCACCCGCGCCGACGCCGCCACCATCCAGGCCGCCCTGGAGGCCAGGCAGAAGATCGACGCCCTCCTGGCGGAACGGGCCGCCGCCTACGAACGCATCGCAGCCCTGGAAAAGCAGGTGGACGAGGTGATGGGAGCCCCCGGGCTCTTCGTCTTCCCACCTCCCGCCGTGGAAGTGGCCCCCTTCACCGCCCCCGCCCCCGCCCCCGCCCACAAGCCCGAGCCCCCCGTCCATCCCGCCCCCGCCGAGGCCGCCGCCAAGAAAGCGCCCCAGAAGGCAGGGAACTGACCGGCTCCCACCCCGCCACGCCTCCGCCCCCTCCATGGGAATCCCCCAGGAAATCCGAATTCTTGACCTGCTGGCCTTCCGGGACGCCGAGTTCCTGCGGGTGAAGGAATGCGAGGACAAAATCCGCCAAATCCTCGGCGGAGAGTCCTTCCCCTTCCCGCCGCCCCCCGTCCCCCTCCCCTCCGCCAGCCGGAAGGGAAAGGCATTCCGCCCCGCCGGGCTCCCCGCCGAACCGCCGTCCAGGGCGGCCAAGGCCAAGGAGGCCCCCGCCCCGGAGACGGACACGCCCCTCCCGGAGATCCCCCCCCTGGACCCCACGCGGGAAAACTGCTACCGTCTCGTCTTCCTGGACAAGGGGGAAACCAAGGTCAGCTATCTCCAAAACCGGCGGCAACTCCAGGAGATGCTCACCCTCCACTGCCCCTCCTTCCAAATCACCTGCCTGGAAACCGCACTCCTCCATACCCTGGACAATTTCACCACTGTGCGGAGAATCCTCTGACCCGCCCCCTCCCTCCCCCACCCCAATGCTCATTCTCGGCATCGAAAGCAGTTGCGACGAGACCGCCGCCGCCGTGGTACAGGACGGCCAACGGGTGCTCTCCAATGTCATCAGCAGCCAAATCCGGCTCCACACCGCCTACGGCGGCGTCATCCCCGAACTGGCCGCCAGGGAGCACCTGAAAAACATCCGCCCCGTGGTGCAGACCGCCCTCCAGGAGGCAGGCACCCCCCTGGAAAAACTGGACGGCATCGCCGTCACCAGCCACCCCGGGCTCATCCCCGCCCTGCTGGTGGGCAACGCCTTCGCCAAGGGACTCGCCGCCACCGCAAACATCCCCCTGGTGGGCGTCAACCATTTCCTGGGACATCTCTACGGCACCTTCCTGGAACGCGCCGAAATCCTCCAGGACCCCCAGGCCTATCCCATCCTGGGAATGGTGGTCTCCGGGGGGCAC
Organism: Lentisphaeria bacterium; assembly: GCA_016302725.1. GTDB lineage: Bacteria > Verrucomicrobiota > Lentisphaeria > Oligosphaerales > Oligosphaeraceae > UBA1724. The sequence continues at coordinate 3,984 of JAEDNB010000113.1, read as the reverse complement.
ACCGCCCTGGTCCTCCTCCCCGAGGACGGACGCGCCAAAATCCTGGGCACCACCCTGGACGACGCCGCCGGGGAGGCCCTGGACAAGGCGGCCAAAATCCTCGGCCTGGGATATCCCGGAGGCCCCGTCATCGACCGCATGGCCGCCACCGGAAACCCCGGACGGTACAATTTTCCCCGGGGACTGGTGGGCGCCGCCGGAAAGCCCGTCCCCCCCGAACATAAATACGACTTCAGTTTCTCCGGCGTGAAGACCGCCCTCCTCTACCAGGTGAAGGACCGCACCCTCGCCGACGCCGAACTCCACGACGTGGTCGCCTCCTACCAGGCGGCCGTCATGGACGTGCTGGTGACCAAGGCCATGGCCGCCGCACGGGACACCGGCGCCAGGACCCTATGCCTCTGCGGAGGGGTGGCCTGCAACAGCCATCTCCGGGCCCTCCTCCAGGAACGATGCCGGAAGGCCCGCCTCCCCCTCCTCCTGGCGCAGCCCAAATACTGCACCGACAACGCCGCCATGATCGCCGGAGCGGGGACCCATTTCCTGGCCAAGGGACGTCGGGACCCCCTGGACATGCCCGTCTCCGCCAGGCTACCCCAGGACCTGGGCGTCATCCCCTTCGCCCGGCTGGCCTCCCTCTGACCTTCCCCCACACCACTCCAGGAACCCATCCCCATGGAAGACCTCAAGGAAGCCCTGCAACTCGCCGCCCTCCAGGAAAACTCCCAGGAGGCCAACGCCCTGCGCTCCCTGCTCCTGGGCCTCTGCCAGCAATGCGCCGTCGCCCTCCAGAAAGCCAACAGCTACCAGGAACTCATCCTGGATGAGCTGGACGCCCACCGGGGCAACACCGCCTACCTGGCCAAGGCGCAAAGGGAACTCTCCGCCATCCAGGTCCTGGTGACCCAGATCCTCCAGGACCTTCCCCCCGTGGAGGGCGAACGCCTCAATTTCCCGCGCCTCGTCCTCGCCGTACTGGAACACTTCCAGAAAAGGCATCCCAAGGCCCCCAGGGTCCAGGCAGACCTGGACCAGACCGCCTTCATCCTGGCGGACCCCTTCGAAACCCAGGAACTGATTCTCCACCTGCTGGAGGGAATGGACCACTTGAGGGCGGAAAGGGCCGCCGGCGCCCCAGAAGGCGGCAACGCCTGGCAGGCCATCCTGGAAAACCGCACCTTCAGCCGGCAGGAGGCCTCCCTCCTGCGGCTCCGGGACGAAGGGGAGTTCACCCTCCTCCACATCCTCCCCGCAGGAGCCAGCCCACAGAAGGATCTGCGCCGACTGAAGCCCTTTTCCCAGTGCCTCCAGGAAGGCGAGGCCGACTCCCTCCCCCTGCTGGCCACCCTCCAATGGTGCGGAAGCGCCGCCCACAATGCCGCAGGGCTCTTCTTCGACGGGGACCATCCCCGGGAGAGCGCCGTCCTCATCTTCCCCCTCCTCCCCGAAGACGTGGCCGTCCACGCCAACACCTCACCCTACCGGTGGCAGGACTCCCAGGACCCCAAGACCATCCTCCTGGTGGATGACGAGGACATGATCTGGGACGTGCTCTCCGACATGCTCCAGGACCTGGGATACCAGGTCCTGCTGGCCGGGGACGGCAAGGAAGCCGTGGAAATCTACCGCAGCAACCCCGGGGCCATCGACCTGGTCATCCTGGACATGCTGATGCCCAACATGGGGGGGCGGGAGACCTTCTTCCTCCTCAAGGAACTGGATCCCCAGGTGCGGGTGCTGGCCTCCAGCGGATATGTCTCCCAGGAGGAAATCCAGGATGTCATGGACTCCGGGGCCGCCGGTTTCCTTCGGAAGCCCTACCACATCTCCGACCTGGCCCGGAAAATCAAGGAGATCCTGGGCAATGGCTGAAACGGCTCTCCCCGGGGGGAACCCCACTCCCCCCCAAGGCAAAGGCAAGGACATAGGCAAGGGAGGGCGCCCCCTGCGGGACGCCCTCGTGGCCGCCAGCCCCGTCATCCTGGGATACCTCACCATGGGCATGGCCTTCGGCGTCCTCCTGGTCACCCGGGTGGAGGGCTCCAACGGATGGTGGTGCCTGGGCTTCAGCGCCGGCGCCCTCTCCGGGAGCATGCAGTTCGCCTCCGTGGAAATGCTGGCCAACGCCCCACGCTACTCCCTCCTGGTCACCGCCGCCCTGGCCCTCCTCATCAACATCCGGTACTGCGTCTACGGGCTCCCCTTCCTGAACCTCTTCCCCACCTACCCCTGGCCCCTCCGCCTCTTCCTCATCCAAAACCTCAGCGACGAAACCTACGCCATCATGGCCTCCAGCCCCAGGACCGGCACCGAACAGCGCAACTTCATCACCGCCGTCGCCGCCCTGGACTACGCCTCCTGGGTCGCCGGAACAGTGCTGGGCGCCCTGGTGGGACGGCATCTCCCCTTCTCCACCGAGGGCATCGACTTCGCCATGGTAGCCCTCTTCGTGGTGATTCTCGTGGACCTCTGCCGGGAAAGGAGCAACTGGATTCCCGCCGCCGTGGGGGCCCTCTCCACCCTCCTGGTCATCCTGCCCGCCATGCTCTTCTTCCCCCACCTGGCCAACAAGACCCTGCTGGCGGCCATGGCCATCATGACCGCCCTCCTGCTGGCCCTCCGCCCCCGCGCGCCCAAGGAGGGGGCTTCCGCCCCATGAGCCTCCACCAGTTCCTCATGATGGCCGTCATGTGCCTGGTCATCTTCCTCCTCCGCGCCTTCCCCTTCCTGGTCTTCCGGGACGCCTCCCGGCAACCCCCGCCCCTCCTGCTCTACCTGGGGCGCGTCCTCACCGCCGCCGCCATCGCCATGCTGGTGGTCTACGGCCTTGCCGGGATGTGCGACTTCTCCCACCCACGCTTCTCCCGCCTGCTCTGGGCCCTCCCCGCCACCCTGGCCACCATCCTCACCCACTGGAAACTCCGGAACTCCCTCCTCTCCATCCTGGTGGGCACCGGACTCTACATGGCGCTCCTCCAATGGCGGGGCTGACCCCGGGAAAGAAGGGAGGGGGCACCGCCTCGCGGGAACGCCTCCGCCCCCGGGGGAAGACGGCTTTTTCCCCCGCCCCTCCCGGCACTACACCCCCCACAATATATTATCGCCCGTCCCCACCCCCTCCCCCTGCCCCAATGCCTGAAAAATCCCCCCGCCAACGCATCGTCATCACAGGAGTCGGCCTCACGGCGCCCAATGCCAACGGCCTCCCGGAATTCCGGCAGGCCCTCCTCACCGGAAAGTCCGGCGTGACTACCCTGGACATGCGGTATTTCGGCTCCGCCCCGGCGGGATTGTGCGATTTTGACACCGGCAAATACCAAAAGCGCCGGGATGTGCGGAACGGCACCCGCGCCGGCTCCATCTCCATCTACTGCGTCGGGGAATGCCTGGCCGACGCCGGGGTCGCCCTGGAGGAGGTGGACACCGCACGCATGGGGGTCTTCCTGGGCATCACCGAACACGGCAATGTGGAAACCGAAAACGAAATCCACGAAATCAGCCAGTACGACTACGACACCACCTTCTGGAGCCACCACCACAACCCCAGGACCGTCGCCAACTCCCCCGCCGGAGAGGTGACCATCCGCTTCGGAATCCAGGGCCCCCACTACACCGTGGGTGCCGCCTGCGCCGCCGGAAACCTGGGTGTGGTCACCGGCGCACAGCAACTCCTCCTGGACGAAGTGGACTACGCCCTCGCCGGAGGCGTCTCCGAATCCCCCAGGACCTTCGGCATCTTCGCCGCCTTCCAAAGCCAAAACGCCCTCGCCTCCCACCCAGACCCCACCATGGCCTCACGCCCCTTCGACAGGGACCGGAACGGTATCGTCATCTCCGAGGGCGGAGCCGTCTTCCTCCTGGAACGGCTGGACCACGCCCTGGCAAGAAACGCGAAAATCTACGGGGAACTCCTGGGATGGTGCTACAACTCCGACGCCACCGACGCCGTCCTCCCCAACCAGGAGCGCCAGGCCCAGTGCATCC
>JAEDNB010000112.1 GCA_016302725.1 Lentisphaeria bacterium | reverse complement strand
GTAAGCGACATACCACCAGACGTTCCGCCCCTTGGCCTGTTCCTGTGCGGCCAGGTCGGGATGGTAGCTATAGGTTTCGGGGCACCAGGTATCCACGAAGAAGAGCTCCGGGGGGAAGCTGCGGGCGGTCATCATATTGGCCAGAGAGTGCTCGCCGGGCACCTCCTTGACAGGGGCCAGCAGGGCATTGACCACGGGATAGAAATCGGGCACGGGCTCGTCGGCCAGATAGGTGTAGAAATATTTCAGCCATCCCTTTTCCTCCAGGTGGTTGCGGAAGAGCCTGGCCCAGAGGGGGCGGGGGGCGGGGAGGTCTGCCATATGGGAGGTCATGCCCTGGTCCAGGCCCCATTGGATCTGCCGGTCGAACTCCGTCCAGTCCACCTTGGCCTCCACGGCGGGGGGCTCCATGGCCAGATAGTACCACTGGGCCCATTCCTGGATGGTCCCGTCCTTTTGCACTTCACAGGAACTGCTTTCCCAGGGAATCAGCTCCCCCTTCTCCTGCCCCTGGCGCACCAGGGAGGCGCGGAGGCGGCCGCCGCCGCATCCCCGGAGCGTGATCTCCATCTGGTAGAGCCGGTCGCTCCCCATGGTCTCCCGCAACTTCTCGCAGGCCACCTGGAAGCGTCCGGCGGGCACCTTGAAATGGAGCCGGGAATACCCGCCCTTGTCGGTGCTCAAGGCGACCTCCAGGTCCCCTGCGCCGACGGCCTCCCCTTCCAGGACAATCCCGTCCCCCTCCTCCAGGGGGAGATAGGGCTTCTCCAGCATCTTCGGGGGCTGGGCGATGAAATAGGGGGTGAGGCGGTGCTCGAACATCATCTTGTAGGCGGCCTGGGAGTCCAGGGTGTAGCCATAGCGCTGCATCAGCTTCTGGGACTGCCCGTTCAGGGGCCAGACGCCAAAGGCGCTGACCAGGCTGGAATGCCGGGGGATGGTGAAGGAGCGCACCCGCACCCGGACGGGCACGGCGGTGGGCAGCGTGTTCTTGCCCTGGAGGAGGATTTCGCCCTGGTAGAGCCCGGGGGCGGTGTCCTCGGGCACCTGGACGCTGAACCAGAGGGTTTCCCTGCCCTGGGAGGGCACGTCGAAGGGGGAGATGGGCATGAGGACGTCGGGATAGAGCCCCACGTAGTCCACGTCATATTCGGGAGTGGTGGTCAGCACATGCCCCAGGCGGTACAGCGCCGTGGCCTCCAGGGGGATTGTCCGTCCGTCCTGGGTGGCGAGGGGGCCTGCCAGGCGGGCTTCCACCAGCGTCAGGTTGGCTGCCCCGGCGAAGAGGACCACCTGGGCGGCCTCCCTTTCATTGCGTCCCGCCTCCAGGGCGATTTCCCCGGCGATGGTTCCGGGGAAGACCTGGGGGGGCAGGAGCCTGGTCAGGGAGTCCAGGGTGCCATAGACCACCTCCCCCTCCTGCCGTCCCTTCTTTTCCATCTCCCTCTGGTAGAGGAAATAAAGCATTCTATCCCGGACGCGGACGGCCTCCTCTTCCAGGAGGGCGTAGACCTCGGGGGTCTCTTCGGCGCGGAGGCCCATGAGCGCCTCGGCGCCACGGATCATGGCCTTCACATCCGGCGACGTGTACTCCCGCAGCCTTTCCACAGTCTCCTTCAGGAGGCGCCCCACCTGGCTGGCCCGCTTCAGGCAGGTGACGCCATACACCGGCTGTCCGTCCACGTGGTATTCGATGCGGTGGGAAAGGTACTCCGTCCCCGCCGGTTCGGTGCCCACCCGCACCACCTGGGGGACGGCGCCCTGGGACCACTGGTATTCAGGCACACCGGCGTTTTCGGAGCCGGGGATCTTCCCCAGGGGGTGGGCGGTGTTGGCGAAACGGATGCGTCCCCGTCCGTCCCGGAAGCGCCTTGTCTCGGGGGCGGACACCCAGCCATAGACTCCATGGGCGGGCACGGTGGTGCGGCAGACCCCCATCTGCAGACCCCACTCCTCCCCCTGGGGGCGGGAGGAGGCCCCCAGCTCCTGGAGGGGGATGGCGATTTCCGCCGTCCAGCGGTAGAGTTCCCTCTCCACCTGGATTTGCCAGTTTCCGTTCCAGTCGGCCTTTTCGTTCTTTTCATCGTAGGCCGTTCCCCGGGCATTGACGATGAGATGGTAAGTGGTGCCGTCGGGATGGGTCAGGAAGAGATCGAAGCAATCATCCTCCCACACCGCGCTGTCCCGTTCCGTCTTCCCCATGCGGATGCCGGCCATGCGGGGTTCCACCACCTCCACCTTGGCCTTCAGCTGTCCCTCCTGGGTCCATATCCAGACGTAGGTGGGGGATTCCGGGCGCGCCCTTCCGTCGATGGTAACCCAGTCCCCGAAGAAGCAGGCTTCGTCCGCCCCCGTCGCCTCGGGGATTGTGGCGAAGGGCGTCCAGTCGGCGGCCAGGAGGGAAGGCAGGAGGAGGGCGAAGGAGAAGAACCGGAGGAGGGATTTCATGGCGGCGGGGGATTTTTAGGGGTGGGCGTGTCTTTGCGGGGATGCTATGGGCGTGCCAGCCCAGTCGCCTTCAGCCAGGCGTCGGCGATGCGCTGGTGGAAGGGGGGGCGGGGGTGGACGCCGTCCACCAGCCAGTATTCCGGGGGGGCCTCCTTCAGGGCCGTCTCCAGCACCTTTCCCAGGGGCAGGTGGATGGCGCCGTTTTTTTCGGCCAGGGAGCGGACCACCTCCTGGCGCTGGGCCACATCCTCCAGCCAATCCTCCGAGACGGCGCCGAAGGGGGAGGCGAAGGGGTCCATGAGGACCAGCCGCGCCTGGGGGCGGCTTTGGCGCGTCCAATCCAGGAGCATTTGGTAGAATTGGGCATAGCGTGGCACCTCCACGCCGTTCCCGCAGGATTTTTCATGCCACAGGTCATTGATTCCGATTAGGATGCTGACCCAATCCGGGGCATAGTTCAGGCAATCCCCCTTCCAGCGGGCATACAAGTCCACAATCCGGTTTCCGCTGATGCCCTGGTTGATGATGTTCCATCCCTCGCCAGGGCGGTCCGCAAGGAGCCGGCTGGCGATCAGGCCGGGATATCCGGCCCCCCAGAGCCCCTCGGGATAGCCTGCGCCGCCCGAGGTCCGGCGGCCGCAATCGGTGATGGAATCCCCCATGAAGACAAGTGTTGGCATGGTGCAATCCGTAGGAAGTGAAGGCGGAGGCGGGAGTATTTCAAGGAGTCTCCTGCGGGAAGAAGCAGGAACGTGAGGCAAGAAAAGGGCGGCGCTATCCCTCGGCCTCCCAGCGGAGGAGGCTTCCCCCGTAGACCAGGCCGGCGCCGAAGGCCACGGTGAGAATCAAGTCTCCCTGTTTCAGGGCACCCTGCCGGCGCAGTTCCGCCAGGGCGATGGGGATGGAGGCGCTGGAGGTGTTGGCCACATGCTGGATGTTCCGGAAGAAGCGCTCCGGCGCCAGCCCCATGTTCCGGGCCACCGCATCCAGGATCCGTCCATTGGCCTGGTGGGGGATGAAGTGCTGGATGTCCTCCAGGCCATGGCCCGTCTCCGACAGGAGGCGGCGGATCACATTCTCCATGGCCCGCACGGCGAACTGGAAGACCGCGCGTCCGTCCATCCGCACGAACCCGGGGGGGCGGAGGATGTCCTCCGGGGTGCGCAGGCCCGCTTCCCGGACCAGATAGCCCGCCCCCGTGCCGTCCGCCCCCAGGACCTCATGGAGCATCCCGGGGCGGGAGGAGGGGGCCAGGACCACGGCGCCGGCGCCGTCCCCGAAGAGGACGCAGGTGCCCCGGTCATGCCAGTCCAGGATCCGGGAATTGACCTCGCTGGCCACCACCAGGACGGGGCGCCCCTGGGCCTGGCAGTAGCATTTTCCCATGGCCACGCCATAGGCGAAGCCCGCGCAGGCGGCGTTCAGGTCGAAGGCCCCCGCGTTCACAGCCCCCAGGTTTCCCTGGATGATGGCCGCCGTGGAGGGATAGCTGGCATAGTCCGCCGTGGAGGTGGTCACAATCACCATGGCCAGGTCCCCGGGGAGGAGATGTGCGTCCTCCAGGGCCCTCCGGGCGGCCAGGAGCCCCATGGAGGAGGCGCTCTCCCCGGGGGCGGCCAGATGGCGCTGATGGATGCCGGTATGGGAGAGGATCCATTCGTGGGAGGTGTCCAGGGAGGCGGAGAGTTCCTCGTTGGTCACCACGCGCTCCGGGAGATAGGCGCCTACGCCGGCCACGCGGACATGTTGGGAGGGAGGGAAGGACATAGTGGGGATACTATACAATGGATTTCGGCGCCCCAGGCGGCCCCAGGCGGAAAAGCGCGCCTTTCCCGCCATCCCCGCCCCGCCGGGGCAAAAAGGTGCCTTCCCCATCCCGGGAAAGCTCCCTTTTTGGGAATATCTTATCCTCCCCGGACGCCCTTTCCGGAGAAGGGGGCATGGGGCATGCGCCAAGGTGGGCGGGAGAAGCCGCCCCCTTGTCCCCGCCCCCCGGAACCTCACCAGAAAACGCCATGAGACGAAAAGTCGACCACATCCAACGCACGGAACTGATTCTCCAGAACGCCCAGGAGCTCTTTGGGGAGCTGGGCTATCCCCAGGTGACCCTCATGCTCCTGGCGGAACGCTGCCAGCTCAGCCGCACAGTCCTCTACCGGTATTACGAAAGCAAGAGAAAGGTCTTCGAGGCCGTCCTCTACCGCATTTCCACCCACCTGGGCATGGAGTTCCTCCAATACGCCCAGCAAAATCCCCAGACCCCGCCCTCCCAGAAGATGCGCTTCATCCTGGTGCGCCTGGTGGAGTATATGGAAAAGAACATCCCCTTCCTGGACGCCGTGGTGGAATACCTCATCGACCTCCAGCGCAAGGGGGAAAGCGTCACCCGCCGAGTGATGCGCCACACTGTCCTCCTGCGCCTCACCCTCTTCCGCCTCATCCGGGAGGCCGTGGACACGGGGGAGTTCAACGCCCTGCCCATCTCCCAGATCGCAGGCGTCTTCTACGAGCAGGTCATGGGGGCGGCCATGCAGATGGCCGTCACCGAAACCCATGACCCGGACAATTTCCGCACCCGGCTTGACCTCACCCTCAAGGCCCTCAAGAAATAACCCCGCCCATAAGGAAGGGCCAGGGCGGGAATCCCCACCACGCACCCATGTCCAACAGTTCCTGCACCACGATCCTCGTCACTCCCTCCGCCAGCGCAGACGGACGCATGCGGGTGGCACACTCCTGCGACGACGCCCTCGCCGACCACCGCATTGTCTACGTCCCCGCCCAGGACTGGCCCAAGGGCGCCATGCGCCCCGTCTACCCCTGCGGCATCTGCGAAAAGGAACTCCCCCAGTGGAACGCCCGGATCATCCCCCGCCTCTATGTCCCCGGACGGCAGGACGAATACCGGGATTCCCTGGGGCAGGCCTTCCCCACCCTTCCCGTGGGCGCCATTCCCCAGGTGCCCCACACCTTCGCCTACCTGGACAGCAACTACGGGGTCATGAACGAGGCGGGGCTGATGTTCGGCGAATGCACGTGCCGGGCGCACCACCTCTGCCCCCCCCAGGAGGGAAAGCGAATCTTCTACTCCTCGGAGCTCATGCGGGTGGCCCTGGAGCGCTGCACCCGAGCCCAGGAGGCGGTGGAACTCATGGGAAGCCTCATCGAGGAATACGGGCTCTACGGCACGGGGGAAACCCTCCTGGTGGCCGACAGGGAGGACGCCTGGGTCATGGAGATGGCCCCCGCCCCCGAGGGCACGGGGGGGCTATGGGCCGCCCGAAGGGTGCCGGACGGCGAGGTCTTCGTGGAGGCCAACCTCTTCCGGCTCCGGAAGATGGACCCATCCTCCCCCGACCAGCGCCTCTGCTCCAGCCTGCGGAAGCGGACGCAGGCGGGGGAGGAGGTGGATTGGACCGCCCTGACCTCCGAAGGGGAATACCACCACCCGTATTATTCCATGAGGCGGGTCTGGCGCACCATGGACCTGCTGGCCCCCTCCCTCCAGGCCCCCACCCGCCTCAAGGGATACCTGGATGACGCCTACCCCTTCTCCTTCCGCCCGGACCGCCCCGTGGCGCTCCAGGACCTCTTCCGGATCTACCGCGACCACCTGGAGGGAACCCCCTTCGACCTGACCCAGGGGGCGGCCGCCGGCCCCTGGGGAAATCCCAACCGCCCCCGTCCCACGGAGGAGGAGGAGAAGCTGGGCGCCTGGGAGCGCCCCATCTCCATGGTGGATACCGGATATGCCTACATCCTGGAGTCCGGCGGGCTCTGCTGGCTGGCCATGGGGCGTCCGGCGGAAGTCCCCTTCGTCCCCCTGGCCGTCGCCCCTCCCCCCGGCCCCTTCTCCCATGGCAGCCCCCGGGAGTTCGACCCCGAGGGATGCGCCTGGTGGCGCTTCAACCTGGTCAGCCAGTTCTCCGAACTGCGCTACTGCGACATGCGGAGGGACATTGCTGAGGCCCAGCAGCGTTCCGAGGAGCGTGCCCTCCTGGCCCTGGAAAGCATGGGCCGCCCTGATCCCGCCGCCTTGAACCGCCTGGCGGAGACCACCCTCCAGGAATGGAAGGGCCTCTTCACCCAACTGGCCGTGGCCTACAACCAGGGCTATGTCAACACCCCCGAGAAGTTCTCCCAGAAACGCCCCTCCAGCCCGGAATACCTCCGGCGGACAGGCTTCGCCCAGGGTCCCCTGGAATACTGACCCCCCTCGCTCCCCACGGTCCAGGGGGACGCCCCGCTCCCGTTGCCTCCGCCCCCTGGCGGAAGGGGCAAAATCCGCCTGACATCAAAAAACTTTCCCTGTTTCCATTGGAGAAAGCCGGAAAAGGCAATACATTGTCCCCTGCGCTTTTGCCTTGTGCACCGGGAAGCGGGCCCATGGATTCCCCCTGCCCCGCCCCACCCTGGCGGACGGCTTCCCCGCGCACCCCGGGGAAGCCCCCCTTTTTTTCCTG
>JAEDNB010000111.1 GCA_016302725.1 Lentisphaeria bacterium | reverse complement strand
TCTAGATTTCTAGATTTCTAGATTTCTAGATTTCTAGATTTCTAGATTTCTAGAAGCGAATTAAGCAATAGCATAATGCAGAATCCCAGTCTGGGCCATGCTGGCATGGCCCAGACTCTCCGTGCCTTCCGTGCCCTCCGTGTTTTAGAGGAACCGGGCGAGATGATCCTTCAGGGCTTGGAGAACCTGCCGTTTTTCCTTCTTTGTACTGGCGTTTCCGTAGGGTTCCCAGAGGAAGGGGAGGGGGGCGTAGAAGGCCAGGGCGAGCCTTTGGGGGTCTTCCTGGGGGAAGAGTTCCCGGAAGAGATCCTCCAGGTATTTCAGCACTCCCTTCCCGAAATACTGCTGATACAGGGCGGCGAAGCGGGCGTCCCGGGATTGTTCGATGGTGAGGAGCCGTCGGAAGAGGGCGGCGAAGTCGTCCTCGGCCCAATAGAGGAAGATTTCCCGGGTGAACTTTGCCAGTTGTCGCCTTCCCGTTTTCCGGTAGGCGTCGGGGTCCTGGCCTTTTGGCATGGCGGGGACGCCGCTTCCCTGGGCCATCTCCCCGTCCCGTTCTTCCATGCGGTGCAGGATGGCCTCCAGCACCTCCTGTTTGCTGGCGAAGTGTGCGTAGAGGGCGGGTGGGGTCAGGTCCAGGGCCTGGGCGATGTCCCGCACGCTGACCCCCTGGAAGCCGCGCTGGGCGAAGAGGCGCAGGGCCGCCTGGAGGATTCTTTCCTTGGCCTTTCCCATGGTGTCAGAAGAGTTGTCCAGGCAGGCGCAGTTTTTCCCGAGGGGGGAAGGTGCGGTCGAACTCCTCCGCTTCCCCCTCGTCCACCAGGTATCCCTTGGGCACGCGGTAGGGGGCCTGGATTTCCTGCAGCCGTGCCTTGTCCAGGGGATGGACCAGGAAATAGGGGACGGAGGCGCCTGGGGGTTCATCCATGTAGTCGATGCCCAGGGAGGAGGCCTCCACGAAGCCGGACTTCCCGTAGAACTCCGGGTTTCCCTCCAGGAACACCCCCGCCGCCTCCGTCTTCGCCGCCTCCCCCAGGGCGTGGTCCAGGAGGCGCTTTCCCAGCCCCTGCCGCTGCAGCGACGGGCGGATGCACAGCGGCCCCAGGGTCAGCACGGGAACCTGCGCCCCGCCGCCGCCCGTCAGCGTATTTTTCACAAAGGCAATCTGCCCCGCCAGCCCCCCCCGGAAATAGAGGAGGAGGGAGAGGGAGGGAACGAACTCCGGGCAGCTGCGAAGCCGGTGCAGCACATAGTGCTCCAGGCACCCGGGACGGTACACATTCCAGAAGGATTCCCGCACCAATTCCTCCACGGCGCGGCATTCCTCCCCGCGCTCACGGCAAATCAAAATCTCCTCTTCCATGGCAAAAACGCCTCCCGGCAAAAAGACAGACTCGTCCACAACACGCAGGCTCCTCCCCGGAGGGAAAGTCCGCCCGGCCCCTTCCCCTGGGGACAGGGCAGGAAAAAAGGGCGGAAAACCTGTGAAATGGCGTTAATATACTGAATTATCATTCACTTTTTTTGTGGGGCGAAGAAAAAATCCCCCGCCCCCCGCCTCCCTTCCCAGAAGGCTTTGCCGTAGGGGATTGCAAAATGGCGGCATGGGGATACATTATCGGGCTTGTCCCTCCATTGCTGACGACGACTGGGCCACGACCGAATTCCCGGGGAAAGGTATTCCCTAGTCTGGCCTGGGGCAGAATGAGGAGGGGAGAAACCCATAAGGCATAGTCCCGTCATGACCAAAGAAGAGAAGTTGGCGACCATTGAGCAGTTCAAGCGCTCCGAGAACGACTGCGGTTCCGTGGAGGTGCAGGTGGCCCTGCTCACCGGCCGCATCAAGGAACTCACCGAGCACCTGAAGGTGCACAAGAAGGATTTCAGCACCCGCCGCGGGCTGCTGGCCATGGTCAACCAGCGCCGTTCCCTCCTGAAGTACCTCTCCCGGGAGGACTTCTCCCGCTACACCGCCCTCATCGCCAAACTTGGCCTCCGCCGGTAGGGTTCCGTCAGGAGGTTAGGCAATGAGCATTCATCAAGTTTCCATCGACCTGGGCAACGGGCGCAGCCTCTCCATTGAGACGGGGAAACTGGCCCTGCTGGCCAATGGCTCCGTGGTCGTGCGCCAGGGCGGCACCACCGTCCTGGTCTGCGCCTGCGCCGCCGCCCCCCGGGAAGGCATCGACTTCTTCCCCCTCTCCGTGGAATACCGGGAGCGCTTCGCCGCCGCCGGCAAGATCCCCGGTGGCTATTTCAAGCGTGAAGGACGCCCCACCGAAAAGGAAATCCTCACCGCCCGCATGACGGACCGCCCCCTGCGGCCCCTCTTCCCCGACGGCTTCAACAACGAAGTCCAGATCGTCTCCACCCTCTTCTCCGCCGACGGCAAGCACGAGGCGGATGTCCTCTCCATCCTGGGTGCCTCCGCCGCCCTCATGGTCTCCGACATCCCCTGGAACGGCCCCGTGGGAGCCCTCCGCGTGGGGCGCATCGACGGACAGTTTGTGGCCAACCCCACCAACGATGAAATCACCCGCAGCGACATCGACCTGGTCTACGCCGGCGTGGAAGGCAAGGCCATCATGATCGAGGGCAGCGCCAAGGAAATCTCCGAGGAAGACCTGCGGGACGCCATGCTCTTCGCCGACGGCATCATCGCCAAGCAGGTGGCCGCCCAGAAGGAACTGGCCGCCCAGGTCCAGAAGGCCAAGTTCGAATACGTGCCCAACCTGCCCGCCCCGGATTTCCTGGCGGCGGCCGACCAGTTCCTGGGCGAACGCCTCCAGAAGGCCGTCCAGGGGACGGACAAGCTCCAGCGCCAGAACCAGGAGAACGCCCTCAAGGCGGATTTCATGGAGAACCTGGTGCCCAAGTTCGCCGATCCCGAGACCGGCGCCCTCCCCAAGGCCGAGCAGGCCTGGGAAATCCTCAAGGAGAAGGCCATCCGCAACCTGGTCCTGGACCACAAGACCCGCCAAGACGGACGGGCCCTGGACCAGCTCCGGGAAATCACCTGCGAGGTGGGCGTGCTCCCCGTGGTCCACGGCAGCGCCCTCTTCAAGCGGGGCGACACCCAGGCCCTGGTCACCGCCACCCTCTCCGGCACCGGCGACTCCCAGGAGTACGACGTGATTGCGGGCGGGGTCTCCGAAAAGCACTTCATCCTCCACTACAACTTCCCCAACTTCTGCACCGGCGAGGTGGGCCGCTACGGCTCCACGGGCCGTCGGGAGATTGGCCACGGCGCCCTGGCCGAACGCTCCATCCGCCAGGCCATGCCCAGCGTGGACGACTTCCCCTACACCGTCCGGGTCACCAGTGAAATCCTGGGCTCCAACGGCTCCAGCTCCATGGCCACCGTCTGCGGTGGCTCCCTGGCCCTCATGGATGCCGGCGTGCCTGTCAGCGACGCGGTGGTGGGCATCTCCGTGGGCCTGGTCACAGGCACCGACCACCGGGAGTTCCTGACGGACATCATCGGCAGCGAAGACCACTACGGCGACATGGATTTCAAGGTGGCGGGCACCGCCAAGGGCATCACCGGCTTCCAGCTGGACCTGAAGATTGCGGGTCTGGACATCGCCGGAATGTACCAGGCCATGCTCCAGAACCGGGAGGCCCGCGCCAAGATCCGGGCCATCATGGCCGCCTGCCTGCCCAAGTCCCGGGAGAGCCTCTCCCCCAACGCGCCCCAGGTGGCCACCGTGAAGATCAACCCCGAGAAGATCGGCGCCCTCATCGGCCCCGGCGGCAAGAACATCCGCGGCATCCAGGAGCGCACCGGCGCCCAGATCAACGTGGAGGAGGACGGTACGGTCCGGATCTTCGTCAACAACAAGGAGGCCATGGACCAGGCCCGCTACGAGGTGGAATCCCTCACCGGCGAGGTGGAAATCGGCAAAATCTACCAGGGCGTCGTCAAGACCGTCAAGGATTTCGGCGCCTTTGTGGAAATCCTGCCCGGTCAGGAGGGGATGGTCCACATCTCCGAACTGGCCGACTACCGCGTGCGCAGCGTGGAGGACATCTGCAAGGTGGGAGACCCGCTGACGGTCAAGGTCATCGACATCGACGACCGTGGCCGCGTCCGCCTCTCCCGCAAGGCCGCCCTGGCGGAAATGGAATAGCCCGCCGGCCCCTCCCTCCCTTCCCCAACCTCTTTCAGAACTTTAGGAGTCCAACGAACATGAAAAGCGACATCCATCCCAAATACGTGAAGTGCAAGGTGACCTGCGCCTGCGGCAATGTCTTCGAGTGCGAATCCACCGCCCCCGCCGTCAACGTGGGCATCTGCTCCAAGTGCCACCCCTTCTTCACCGGCAAGCAGAAGCTGGTGGACACCGAGGGCCGCGTTGACGCCTTCCGCCGCCGCTACGCCAATCTGAAGAAGTAGGCTTCCGGCCGTCGGGGAGTCATTCCGCAAGGGGTGGCTCCCTTTTCCATATTTTCCCCCTCGCCTTTTTCCCCTGTGGGCGGCGGCCCCGGCCGGGGCGCCTTCCTGGGGAGGGCGGGGCGCCGGCGCGTGGCTTTCTGCCAAGCCCGTCTTTCCGCCCCCCCATTTCCGCTTCTTTCCCGGGTGTCCCAGGGCGTCCAGGGGGAGTGGAGTCCTCCCCCCGCGGGTCCTGGTGCCCGGGGGGGGGAGCATGCCGTCTTCCTGGGGCATCCCTGGGATTGAGATATTCGGGATACAGGAGGAGCCATGGATTTTGGCTGCTACATTGAGACCAGCGCGCAACGCCTCTCGGAACTGGAGGCGGAAATCAGCCATTTTGACTTTGCGGGCCCCCATGCGGACCGCTTCCAAAGCCTGAACCGGGAGTACACGAAACTGAAAAAACTCCTGGAGGCCTGGAACAAGTACAAGGAAGCCCAGAAACAGATTGCCGACAACCGGGAGATGCTGGCGGAGGGGGGATTGGACGAGGAGATGGCCCAGCTGGTGGCCGCCGACCTCAAGGCCCTGGAGGAAAGCCTCCCCGAACGGGAGAAAACCCTCAAGATGCTCATCCTCCCCAGCCACCCCAACGAGGGAAGGGACGTGATTGTGGAAATCCGGCCCGCCGCCGGGGGGGACGAGGCCAGCCTCTTCGCCGGCGAACTCTACCGCATGTATCTCCACTACTGCGAATTGAAGGGCTGGCACGTGGAGGTCCTTGACCTGGCAGAAACCGAGGTGGGCGGCCTCAAGAGCGCCTCCTTCATGGTGCGCGGAGACGAGGCATGGAGCCTCCTCCACTTCGAAAGCGGCGTCCACCGCGTCCAGCGGGTGCCTGTCACCGAGACCCAGGGAAGAATCCATACCTCCACGGCCACCGTGGCGGTGATGGCGGAGGCCCAGGAGGTGGACATCGAACTGCGCCCCGAAGACCTGCGCATTGACGTCTTCCGCTCCAGCGGCGCAGGCGGACAGGGGGTCAACCGGACCGACTCCGCCGTCCGCGTCACCTACCTCCCCACCGGGGATTTCGTGGCCAGCCAGCAGGAACGCTCCCAGCACAAGAACAAGGAAATCGCCATGCGCATCCTCCGCTCCCGCCTGCTGGAGCGCAAGCAGCAGGAGGAGGACGCCAAGAACGCCGCCGAGCGAAAGAGCCAGATTGGCACCGGCGACCGCTCCGAAAAGGTGCGCACCTACAACTTCCCCCAGAGCCGCTGCACGGACCACCGCTTCAACCTCACCCGCTATGACCTCCCCAAAATCATGGACGGAGACCTGGACGGCCTCCTGGGGGACATCCGGGCGGCGGATGCGGAGCGGCGCCTGGCCCAGGAACTCCATCTCCAGGAGTAGCCTGAAGGAAGGGCGCCCCTTGCCGCAAGGCATGCGCCCCCTTTCCCCGCCTCTGTTTCCTGGCTCCCTGCGGCCGGCTGCCATGCCCGGCCTTCCCGGGGGCCAGGCTCTTCAACCCCACGCCGGGGCGGTCTCTTCCCCGCCTCCCCGGAACAAGACCAGAACCTGCGCCTTCCCCTTCCCTTCCGTGCCCCGGCCGGCCCTTTCCGGGGGAGGGGAGGGCGCCGTGCAAGCCAAGAGAAGGAGCCCTTATGCCTGTCAATGATCGGATTGGAGTGAAGATTCGCGACCTCCGCGAATTGCGCAACGTCACCCTGGAGGAGTTGAGTTCCCGCACCGGGCTTTCCCTGGAATTGCTTCGGCGCATCGAGGATGGGGAAGTCCCCCTCTCCCTCTCCCCCCTCCAGAAAATCGCCCGGGGCCTGGGATGCCGCCTGGGGACCTTCCTGGATGACGCCGCCCTCTCCGGTCCTGTGGTCAGCGCGGAGGTGGCGGGCGCGGCCTCGGAGGAGAGCCTCCGCTTCACCGGCGGCACCCGGGACGGGCTGCTCTTCCATGCCCTGGCCGTGAACAAGGCCGACCGCAGCATGGAGCCCTTTGTGGTGGAGGTGAAGCCCGCCTCCGCCGAAAAATACGAACTCTCCAGCCATGAGGGAGAGGAATTCATCTATGTCCTGGAGGGGGCCATCGAGGTGGCCTACGGAAAGGAGACCTTCGCCGTCTCCCGGGGGCAGAGCATCTACTACGACTCCATCGTCCCCCACCATGTCCACGCCAAGGGAGGCGCCGCCGCCAAAATCCTGGCGGTGATCTACACGCCGAAATGATTGGCCAGCCCACGGACCGGAAAGGAGCCCCCATGCCCAGCATCTACGACGCGAAACTCTTCACGGAAAAGACCATCGGCCAGTTCCTGGATGGCCTGGTGGAAAGCCAGCCCAACCATCCCTTCATCCTCTATCCCGACCGCAACCTCTGCTGGTCCTACCGGGAGTTCAACCAGCGCTGCGAAGACCTGGCCAAGGGACTGCTGGCCATCGGCATCCGGCGGGGGGACCACGTGGGCGTGTGGGCCAGGAACGTCCCCGAATGGCTCACTTTCATGTTCGCCACCGCCAAAATCGGCTGCGTCCTGGTGACCATCAACACCAACT
>JAEDNB010000110.1 GCA_016302725.1 Lentisphaeria bacterium | reverse complement strand
CCCTTCCGTGTTTTCCTTCAGAGGGCGAGGGGGGAGCCGTCTTCCAGGGAGCGGAGGGAGAGATTGCCTTTCTGGCAGAGGGCGAAGGAGGGGGGGAATCCACCTTTGGGGAGGCTGATGGAGCCGGGATTGAGGAAGAGGATGCCGTTGGGCAGTTCCTGGAGGGCGGGGAGATGGGTGTGTCCCTGGACGAAGACGGCGCCTTTGGGGAGAGGGGGCAGATAGTCCCGGTGATAGAGATGCCCGTGGGTCAGGAAGAAGCGTCTGTCCTGGGCCACCAGTTGGGAGTACTCCGCCATGATGGGGAAGTCGAGCATCATCTGGTCTACGTCGCTGTCGCAGTTTCCCCGGACGGCCAGGATTCGGCTGGCCTGTCCATTGAGGAGTGCGGCCACCTTTTTGGGGTCGTATTCATGGGGCACCCCGTTTCTTGGGCCGTGGTAGAGGGCGTCTCCCAGCAGGACCAGGAGTTCTGCGCCCAGCCGGTCTGCCTGGTGGAGGAACTTTTCCAGGGTGGCGGGCACTCCGTGCACGTCTGAAAAGAAGGCAATGGTGTCCATGATGGAGCAGGGGGGGGGGGAGGGTGGGGTGGCGCCTTGTCCCCTCCCTCCGGGGGATTTTCAAAAAGGGTGATGGAGGCCCCTGTGGATAGAGCCCAGGCATGCGTTTCCGGGGCGATATGCGCGGCCTTTGGCCGGGATGAGAAGGCGTGAATCCTGCGCCTTCCGACCCCGCCTCAACGCATGCCTGGCTTTATACAGGGCACTAGAGGTCTCCGGGCTCGCAGATTTCCTCCAGGCAGTACGTCCCCTTTTCCACGGGGCGTTCCTGCATCCAGAGGCCGTTGGTGAAGTCGGGGATGTCCACGGGGGCGGAGCCTTTGGCGATGGAGGCCTCGGAGAGGGGGGTGATGGCCATCCAGGCGGCGGTGTCGTAGACGTCGATGGGGGGCTGTTTGCCGTCACGGACGGATTCCAGGAAGGCGCGCAGCACCAGGAAATCCATGCCGCCATGGCCGCCCTTCACGCCGGCGACCTGGAATTTCTTCCAGAGGGGGTGTTCGATTTTCTCCCAGAGATTGTCCAGGGTTTCCCAGGTTTCGGGGTCCCATCCCTCCTGTTCCTTGGTGATTCCATGGATGGAGAGGGCGTTTTTGTCCTCCATGTAGATTCCCTGGGTGCCCTGGATGACATTTCCCCGGGAGTAGGGGCGGTAGAGGGAGCAGTCATGGGTGAGGACAATGGTCTCTCCGTTGGCGCACTTGATGACAGTGGTGACCACGTCGCCCTCGTTGAAGGGGTAGGAGGCAAGGGGATGGTCGGCGCCCTTGTTGGCCTTTGCCCAGGCATTGAGCCCCCGTGCCTTGGAGGCGGTGGCGGTGAGGGAGACCATCCGGTTGCCCCGGTTGAGCTTCAGCCACTTTGCGATGGGGCCCAGTTCATGGGTGGGATACAGTTCGCCATTGCGCGCCTTGAAGTTGCGCAGCCGGTAGTGGCGATTTTCCTCGCCGCAGCAGATTTCGCCGCGCAGGTCGTGGTGGTATCCGCCCTCGCAGTGGACGACCTCGCCGAAGAGCCCCTCCTTGATCAACTTGAGCATGGCCATTTCGCTACGGCCATAGCAACAGTTCTCCAGGAGCATGCAGGGGACGCCGGTGGCTTCGCTGACGCGCACCAGCTGCCAGCAGTCATCCAGGGAGCAGGCGCCGCCCACTTCGATGGCCACGGGCAGTCCATGCTCCATGGCGGCCACCGCAATGGGCACATGGCTTTCCCAGGCGGTGGGGGCGATGATGCAGTCCAGGTTGTCCTCTGCGTTCTCCTCCAGCATGAGGCGGAAATCGGTATAGGAGGAGGGGGCGGGGCGTTTTTTGTCGGTGCAGCGGGTGACCATGTCTTTCAGGCGGTCTTCGTAGAGTTCGCAGACTGCGGTGATGCTCACGTCATCCATTTCCAGGAGGAGGTCCTGGAGTCCCGGGCCGCGGTGGCCTCCTCCGATAAAACCGACCTTCAGCTGGGGCTTTTTTTTCGTCTTGGTAGCCATGGTAGCAAGTGTGTGGGGATGTTCTTTAGGGGAAAAACGAGGGAAAGAAAGAGGGGCGGGTCAAGGCTGGAGGAGCCGTTCCTGGGAGGCGTGGGGTGGGGAGGCGCCGGGGTGCGGCGGGTTGGCCTTGCGGCTCAGGATGATGACGCCTCCCACGACCAGGAGGAGGGCCAGGAGTTTGCGGGGGATGTCCCGTTCACGGAAATACCAGGCCCCGCAGGCGAAGGAGACGGCGACGGAGGAGCGTCGGAGGATGGCCAGGATGCCCACCTGGGTATGGGGGGCATGGAGGGCGTGGAAGAAGCAGAAGTCAGCCAGGATGAGGAGGATGCCGATGGCGGGGATGGACCACCTCCATTGGAAGGGTTGCTGTTCCCGCAGGAAGGGGAGGTGCCTTTGGAGGAGCCAGGCCACTCCCAGGATGGCCACCAGGTCCAGGGAGAAGTGGAATTGGACCTGGTCCGGGGAGAGGGCCTTGGGGCCGAAGAGCCACTTGTCATAGAGTGCGCTGGCGGAGCCGATGAGGGTGGCCGCCACAATCATCCAGACGCCCCGGCTCCGCAGGGAGAAGCCCTCCCGTCTTCCGGAGGCGCTGAAGAGGAAATAGCCCAGGAAGACGATGGCCATGCCCAGTGCCTGGAAGGGGGTGGGGCGTTCGCCGAAGAGGAGGATTCCCCCCAGGGTGACCCAGAGGGGGGAGGAGGCGCGGATGGGGGCGGCCAGGGAGATGGGGAGGTCGTGGAGGGCGAAGTAGCCGGCAATCCAGCTTCCCGCCACGATGGCGGACTTGCCCAGGGTGAGCAGCCACAGCTCCCTGGAGCAGAGGAGCATCTCCTGGAAATCTCCCCGGAGGAGGTGGAGGGCCAGGAGGAAGAGGGTGCCGCAGAGGGTGCCCAGGAAGAGGCACGGCATGACCCGGTTCCCGTTCACCGCGTGCTTCTTGGAGAAGTCATAGATTCCCAGGAAGAGGGCGGAGAGGAGGATGAGGGGGAGCCAGCCTGGCAGGGAGGGGAGGGGCATGGGGGGTCATGCCTCCTGGCGCCGGAAGAGCCCGCTGGTCCATTCCGCCAGGGTGCGGGTTTCCAATTCCTCCAGCCCCAGGGGCAGGAAGGCCTCCCGCAAATGGGGATACTGGCTGGTCAGGATGCCCGAGAGCACCAGAAGCCCGCCGGGGCGCACCATCTTCAGCAGGTTTTCCCTGGCTTCCAGGAGGATGGGGGCAAGGATGTTCGCCAGGACCAAATCCGCCGCGAAGGGGGCCGACAGGTCGTGTACATCCCCCTGGCGGAGGTCCACCTGCTCCGGCGTCACCCCCCCACGCTGGAAATTTTCCCGGGTCACCAGGATTGCCTGGGGGTCGTAGTCGAAGGCGAAGACGGGGCCATATCCCAGGGGGAGGGCGGCCAGGGAGAGGATGCCGGAGCCGCATCCGGCGTCAATGAGGCTGCGGGGACGTCGGGGATTGGCGTCGTCCGCCAGGTCGTCCAGGAATTCCAGGCATCCCCTGGTGGTGCCGTGGGAGCCTGTGCCGAAGCACATGCCCGGGTCGATTTCCAGCAGCAGGTCCCCGGGGGCGGCGGAATACTCCTCCCAACTGGGCTTGATGACCACACGGCGGCTTGCCCGGAAGGGATGGAAATACTTTTTCCAGCTCTCCGCCCAATCCTCCCGCTGGATTTCCCTCTCCCGGATGGCCAGGGGAGGGGCCGAAAGGAACTGCCCCCCCCATTGGGCGAGGAGCGCCTCCGCCTGGGAACGGGCGGCCGCCTGCTCCGCCGGGGTGTCGCAGAGGAGGAAGGTGACCCCCTTTCCCGTCTCCAGATTCTCGTAGCTGGAGACGGCCTGGGGCGGGATGTCCAGGGTGGCGAGGAGTTCCCCCAGGACGGGCACGTCCTGGTTTGGGGTCTCGATTTCCACGGCGTGGATGGGGGTGTCCGGGATGGGGGGCGGAGGCAGGGAGGGAGCCATGGGTCTAGCCCTCCCGTCCGAAGGGGGAGAGGTCCCGCAGATTGCGGATGATGGGGGGCATGACTTCCAGGACGGTGTCGATGTCCTGGTCCGTGGTGTATCGGGAGAGGCTCAGGCGCACGGTGCCGTGGAGGGCCTTGTAGTCCAATCCCATGGCGCGGAGGACATGGGAGGGTTCCAGGGAGCCGGTGGTGCAGGCGCTGCCGGAGGAGGCGCAGACCCTGGCCCGGTCCCAGAGGCGCAGGAGAATGGATTCCCCCTCGATGTATTTGAAGCAGATGTTGAGGGTGTTGGGCAGGCGGTGCTCCAGGTCTCCGTTGACCATGGCGTCGGGGCAGGTGGCCAGCAGTCCCTCCTGGAGGCGGTCCCGCAGGGCCTTCACCCTGGTGTTCTCCTCCTGGATGTGCTCCTGGGCCAGCCGGGCGGCCTCCCCCAGCCCCACGATGGAGGCCACATTCTCTGTGCCCGCCCGCAGCATATGTTCCTGGTGCCCGCCTGTCAGATAGGGGGCGAAGGGGGCGAAGGAACGGCGGTAGAGCACTCCCACCCCCTTGGGGGCGTGGAACTTGTGGCCGGAGAGGGAGAGGAAGTCCACCTCCGTCAACTCCTTCGACAGGTCGATGGGCACCTTGCCGATCGCCTGGACGGCGTCGGTGTGGAAGAGGGCGCCCCGCTGATGGGCGAGACGGGCGAGTTCCCGGATGGGGTAGATGTTGCCTGTCTCGTTGTTGGCGAACATGACGGAGACCATGGCGGTTTCCTCGGTGATGAGGGCCCGGGCCTCGTCCAGGTCCAAGCGCCCGTGGCTGTCCACGCTGAGGTAGTCCACGTGGATGCCGGCGTATTCCGCCAGGTCCCGGCAGGTATTCAGGATGGCGGGGTGTTCCACGCAGGTGGTGACCAGGTTGCGGCGTCCCGCCTGGGTTTTTATGGCGCTGCGGAGGGCGGCATTGTCGGATTCGCTGCCGCAGCTGGTGAAGACAATTTCGCCGGGGGTTGCCCCCAGGAGGGAGGCCACCTGTCCCCGGGCCTTTTCCAGGGCGGCGGCGGGGGCGCCGGCGAAGGGGTAGACGCTGGAGGGGTTGGCGTACTCCTGCTGCAGGAAGGGGGCCATCGCCTGGAAGACCTCGGGGGCCACGCAGGTGGTGGCATTGTTGTCCAGATAGATGATGGGCTGGGACATGGCGGTGGAGACAGGGTATGGCTGGGTCGGGGGCCTGCCGGAAACGGGGGCGTCCGGCCCAGGCCGGAAGGGGGGGCGTTGCGGGGTGGCTACTTCACGGCGGTGACCGTGATGGCGGCGGAGACTTTTTCCCGCAGTTTTGCCTCGATCCAGTGTTCAATGGTCTTGTCGGCCAGGGCGCAGGTGGCGCAGTGGCCCAGGAGGCGGATGGAGACCTTGTCGTCACTGACGTCCACCAGTTCGGCGTCTCCGCCGTCTGCCTGGAGTCCCGGGCGGATGATGGCGTCGAAGGTCTGCTGGATCATGCGCATCTTCTGGAAGGGGGTGAGGGGCCCCACGTTTTCCTTCACGGTCTGGGCGATGGGGGAGGGGGTGGCCGCCGGGACGGCAGGGGCAGGGGCCTCCTGGATCCGCTTCAGCTCGTCATCCAGGATTTCCTGGATCTTCTGGAGGCATTCCCGGCATCCGCCTCCCGCCTTGGTGTAGTAGGTCACCTGCTCCAGGGTGGTGAGATGATTGAGACGCACCACTTCCCGGATCTTGCCCTCGGTCACCTGGAAGCACTGGCAGACCACCCGGTCCTCCCCTTCCGTCTCCGGGACGCCGGGAAGATTGTATTCCGGGTGTTTCTTCCGCATGTCCGCCAGCGCGGCCTGGAAGGCTTCCATGCCCATGACGGAACAGTGCATTTTGGCTTCGGGGAGAGAACCCAGGTAGTCGGCGATATCCTGGTTGGTGAGACGGGAGGCCTCCTCCACGGTCTTTCCCTTCAGGATCTCCGTGAGGGCGCTGGCGCTGGCAATGGCGCTGGCGCAACCAAAGGTCTGGAAACGGGCGTCGGCAATGCGCTTCCGGTCCTCCGTGAGCTTGACGGAGAGTTTCATAGCATCGCCGCAGATGATATTTCCCACTTCGCCGATGCCGTCGGCATCCGGCAGGACGCCCACATTCCGGGGATTCTGGAAGTGGTCCTTGACTTTATCGGTGTAGTTCCACATATTAGGGGTGCTCCTTTGGCGTCCAATATGGAAAAACCGCATCTCACCATGGACGTGCAAGGCGGATGCGGTTGAAGAAGATGAGCCGGTGCCGGGAGCGGAAGAGGGAGAAGAAAATCCGGATTCCGCTCCGCAGGCGAAGGGAAGCAGTCCTCGGAAGGCGAGGAAAGGCGCGCCCTTATGCTTCGGGCTTGGTCTTCGGCAGACCCCAAACCTTGTCGCCATCCTTGAGGCGGCCTTCCTTCTTCAACTTGTCCACGCGCTCATAGCGCTTCAGAACATTGCGTTTCTCGCTGACGGAACCCTTGGTCTTAAGGCTGGGGTGGACGGACATGGTGTACTCCTGAAAATGAGAGGGGTTATGAGGTATGAAAAGAGTTACATGGTCAAGGGGCATACTATAAGCAGACACGGGCATTCTGCAAGCCCCTTCCCCCCGCCATCCGCCTTCTCCCCACCTCCGGAGAACACCGGAAATGCCAACCCTAGTCCGCCCTTTCGGGGGCAGTGGCGGAAAAAATAGGGGGTGAGGGGCAAAAAATGGGGGGTGAGGGGGTAAGAACTGACAAAAAGGGTGAAGTTGGGGAGAAAATAAGACAAGACAGTAGAATTTTTTTTGGAAAAATCCTCTTTTCCGTCAATAAAGGGAGGCTCCCGTTCGTTCCAAGAAGAATACGTGAAGTGCAAGCCATCGTGGGGAACCGTCCCTGATGTCCCTTCTTTCCCGGAGATTTCGGAGTCGAGTCGGCTTTGGGAATTTCTGGGTGGGGTGGCGTGTCGTCAGGGGAGTTGTTCACGCAACCCCT
>JAEDNB010000109.1 GCA_016302725.1 Lentisphaeria bacterium | reverse complement strand
GGCCTGTTCCCCGCCTTCCTGCCGCTTGGCGCCCTCCCAGTTCCGCAGCGCCTCCTGGGCGTCCTTGGCCTCCGCCTGCCCAAAGACGTGGACATGTCGGCGAATCAACTTGTCGGCCTCCTGGCGACAGATCTCCTCCATGGTGAATTCCCCCGCTTCTTCCCCCAGCTGGCCATGGAAAAGCACTTGAAGAAGAAGGTCCCCCAGTTCCTCCACCATTTCATCCCGGTTTCCCTCCTCCAGGGCGTCCAGGAACTCCCCCGTCTCCTCCACCAGGTTCTTCTTGATGGATTCATGGGTCTGCGCACGGTCCCAGGGGCATCCGTCCGGTTCGCGAAGGCGCCTCACGACCTTGCGCAGGCGCAGGAATTGGGCTAGGGTTTCATCGTCCAGCATGGCGGGGGTCAGAAGGAATCAGAGAAGTGGTGAAGGAAATCCTGGGCGTTTTCCCGGGAGATGGGGATTGTGGGAAGAAGGATGATTTCCTGGGGTGCCGGCGCCAGGCGCGGGTCGCGGCGCATCCGGATCCGCCTTTCCGCCGCCAGGATGGCGACATAGAGCATGCGTGGTGGGTAGGTGAAGTCCGTGGTGACCAGGGGGTAGCCGTCGTGGATCCACCGGGCGACCGTGGGAAAGCCTCCTCCCCCCACAAAGGCCTTCGTCCCCATGCGCCCGCTTTGCTGGTAGGCCTCCAGGGCGGGGATCAGGAACCCATCCCAGCCTGTCCAGAGGGCATCGAAGGCCTCGCCCCTGTCCAGGATGTGCTGCATGGCCTCATAGGGGGACTTGCCCTCCTTCCGGTAGTCCACCACCCTGGTGCGGACGCCGGGAAAGCTCTTCAGGTAGTCCTGGAAATGGAAGAGCCTGGCCTGGAGGGCGGGGTCCTCCGTGTCGGTGAAGGCCAGGATGGTTCCCTGGGCCTGCGCCCCCCCCAGGGCCTCCACCAGCGTCCTGGCCCCGCCCCGCCCGATGGCCCCGTTGTCTCCCGTCACAAGCACGTCAGGCCCTCCGGGATAGGCCAGGTTGCTGCCGGCGGCAACCACCACTACGCCCCGCCGGGCGAAGTCGGCGCACAGGCTGCGCATCCTGGGATGGTTTCCCGTGGTGAGCAGCACCACCGCATTCACGTCGCTCTGCTGGGAGAGTTCCTGGAGGAGGAGATATTGCTGGATGCCATCGGAGGCCTCCTCCACGTCCACCACCAGGTAGACATTCTTGTCCTCCAGTTCCGTACGCGCCTTCATGGCCCAGTTGGTGGCCCGCTTTCCCCAGGGGCTGCCATCCTGCAGGAGGGAGACGACAATCCGGGTGGCCTGGGACTGGCTGATGTCCTGGCGCAGGACTGGCGACATCCGGGGGGCTTCGATTCCCTCCGTGGAGCCCCCCTTCCGGCAGGAGGGGAGGAGAAGGAGGGCCAGGGAAAGGGCCAGGAACAGGGCAGGGCGGGCGGAGGCCCCGGGGGAAGTGAAGAGGGTTCTTCGCATCTTTCCTTGATTGCCTTTATGGGTTCTGGGTTCCTGTGAGAAAATTCCGGAAGGCCGCGGACTGCTCCCGCAGGTCTCGGCACCTTCCCTGGGCGGCGACCCGCCCCCCCTCCAGGAAGAGGACGCTGTCCTCGTCCCGAAGCGCCTGGAGGCCGTGGGTGACCGTGACCATGGTGGTCTTTCCCCGCAGCCCTTCCAGGGCCTGGGCGAAGGCGGCGGCGGTCCTGGGGTCCAAGGCGTTGGTCGCCTCGTCCAGGACCAGGACCAGGGGATTGCGGTAGAGGGCCCGGGCCAGGGCGATGCGCTGGGCCTCCCCTCCGGAGAGGCCTTGCCCCTCCGGCTCCAGGGGGGTGTCCATCCCCTGGGGAAGGCGCTGCAGGAGCTCCTGGAGCTGGGCCATCTCCAGGGCCTGGCGGAGGCGCGTTTCGTCCCGTTGGCCGGGGGGGATTCCCATGGTCACGTTGTCCGCCAGGGTGCCCTCCATGAGGAAGGGATGCTGGGGCAGGTAGGCCACGTTGCGCCACCATCCGGGGCAGGTTTCCGCCGTGAGGGGGACTCCATCCACGGTGATGGCGCCCTTTTGCGGGAAGCGCAATCCCAGGAGAAGCTGGAGGAAGGTGGATTTGCCGCATCCGGTGGGGCCGACCACCACCAGGGGCTCTCCGGGAAGGAGGCGGAATTCCTCCAAGGCGAGGGCGGGGGCGTCCTCCCCGGGGTAGGTGAAGGAGACCCCATGCCATTCCAGGGAGCGCTGGAAGGGGAGGGGCGCCGCCCCTTCCGCCTGGGCCAGGAGCCGTTCCACCTCCTCCCCCGGTTTCCCCCCGCACCTTCGCAAGTCCTGGCAGACCTTGCGGAGGGCAGGGCGGAACCGCTTGAACTCCAATGCGCTCTGCATAAGGTAGACCGCGTTGCTCCGCAACCGCACCAGGGCCATGGAGAGGAGGGCCACCTGGGGCGCCACCCGGGCCAGGTCCCCCTGGAGGGAAAGGGCCGCCAAGGTGACCAGCAAAAGGGCGACAAGGGAGAGGAACTCCAGGGCGGGCCAGGTGGAGCGAATCTGCAGCATGCTCCCGCCCTGCGCCCGGGAAAGCCTCTCCACCGACTGGCATACCTCCCGGAGAAAATGGAGGCGGCGGCCGCCCACGGTGGCCTCCACCCTGCCCGACAACGCCTGGGCGCAACGCTCCAGGGTCTGACGGCGCCCCTGCTGCTCCTGCCGGGCAAAGCGCCGGAGGCGACGGTTTCGCAGGGCCATGAGCAGGGAGCATCCCCCTCCCAGGAAGAGGAGGGCGGCCAGGGTCATTCCCGGGGCGCAATAGAGGAGCAGGGAGATTACCAGGAGGGCGGTGGCGCCCCCCCGGAAGAACTCCATGAGGGGGGAGAGGGTCCCCTGGACCACGTTGTCGCACTCCACGGCCACCTGGTTCATCAATTCAGGGGAGGTGCGTTCGTGGAAGAATTCCGCCGGGGCCAGGAGGTAGCCCCCCAGGAGGCGCCGGGAGAGTTCCATGCGACGATGGGCCTGGAAGCGGTATTGGAGGGCCATCCCCCAGATGGCCCAGGCGGTGCGCAGGAAATTGGCGGCCAGCAGCACCGCCCCGCCCAGCCAAAGCCGGGAAAGCCCCCCTTCCGCCCCGCCCAGCCAATCCAGGAAGGCCTGGAATGCCCGCTGGGCCAGGCCTTCGCCAGGCGCCCCCTCCCCGGGGAAAAGCAGGGAGAGGAAGAGGGGAATGGAGGCCAGGGCCACCACCTCCCAGAGGGCGCCCGCCAGGAGGAAGAGGGCGAATCCCCCCAGGCGCACCCAATCCCTCCGGCCAAGAAGGCACTTCAGGTCGGCAAGAAGGGAGGCTGCGGAAGGGGTGGGGGAGGGGGGCACGGTTCAGCTCCAAGGGGGAAGCCCCCCGGGGGATGGTGAGGAATGCGCCCCGGAAGGCAGCCTGGCGGCACCACCGCTAGAAGCGGACCACCTTGTGGTTCCGGCCGGACTCGTAGACGGCCATGGCCATCTTGTGGGCCGTGGCCAGCACTTCCTCGCCGGTGATGGGAGGCTCCTTGCCCTCGGCCAGGCAGGCGTAGAAATCCGCAATCTCCTTGTAGTGGCTGGCCCCCCAATAGGAGGGGCCGCCGCCGAAGTTGAAGGTCTGGCGGGGATCGGGGGCGGCGGAGAAGGTGCGCCCGTCAAGAAGGGTGATCACGGCGCTCTCCGCCTTCATCACGGCCTTCCCCTTCTCGCAGGATAGCTCAATCTCCACGTCCGCATCGTGGTTGTAGTAGTTCATCGCCCAGAAGGAGGCGCGGATGCCGCTCTTGAAGGTAATCAGGCCATCCGCACAGTCCTCCACCTCGATGACCCCCTGGTGGGCGCGGTTGGCCATGGTGCAGTCGATGGAGTCGATGTCATACCCGCAAAACCAGCACATCAAGTCCAGGGTGTGGATGGCCTGGTCGATAATCGCCCCGCCTCCCTCCTTGTCCCATGTCCCCTTCCAGTCACTCTCCGTATAGTAGGCGTCGTCCCGGTACCAGGTCACGTTGCACTTGGCCGCCAATACCTTCCCCAAACGCCCCGAATCCAGGCACTGCCGAATCAACTGCGTGCCCGCATTGTACCGATTCTGGAAAATCACCCCCAGGCGACGCTTGTATTTCTTCGCCGCCTTCACCATCTCCTCGGCCTGCTTCATGGTGATCGCCATGGGCTTCTCCGTCAAGACGTCGCAGCCCAGCTTCATCGCCTCGATGGCCACAGGGGCATGGAGGTAATGGGGAAGACAAATGTGCACCACGTCCAGCTTCGACTTCTGGATCATCTCCACGTAGTCCGTGTAGCACATCACCGCGGAAGCCTTGCGGTCCCCCGCAAACAACTTCGCCATGGCCTCGGCACGGGAGGGAATCAAATCGCAGACGGCACACAAATCCACATTGGGCTGGGCTTTGGCAGGCATGCCATGAAAACGGGAAATGCGACCACAGCCAATGATGCCAACACGCAACTTCTTCATGAGTAAATGACTCGCTATGTTTGTCGTTGCCCGGCAGCCCATCCACAGGAAAACACGGTCGATGAAAACCACGCCACAGGACTGCCTTCTTCCCAGGCCTCAGAACAAAAACCCATTGGCACAAACGCAACAGGCCCCCTGACGCACAGGAAAAAAACGGAAAAGCCCCTCAATATACCCACCCGCCACGGCTTTGCCTTGAAGCCTCCTCCCCATTCCCCCTTTTCCATACCCCCAATTCAACCCATAGCATACATTATGCGACGCAGATTGGCGGGGCGTGCGCGCCCCATGCCCGGGCTTATCTTATCCCCTGTTGTTCTCCCGTGCCGTGCCGTGGCCTGGGCAATCCCCTTTCGTTTTTCCTAGTGATGGGGAGGCGTCTGTGGTGGTTTCCCTGGCCTGTGCATGGCGTCGTCCCGGTCATCCACGCCCGATTTTGCATGAAAAGCAGAGTGACATACTTTGGCCTTGTCCTGTGCATGGCTACCCTGGTGCTGTCCCTTTCCTGCCAGCGTCTTCGTCCGTTGGAGGGCGCAGAGAGGGGTGAGGCGCGTCCTGCCTACCAGATATGGGTGAGGTATTTGCCCAACACGGACTTGGCCTCCCAGGGTCTTCTGGGGGTTCGTCCGGTGCCCATGGACAATGGTTGGACGGATTTGCGGATGCGCCGGGATTTGCAGCGGATGTATTTTGCGGGGATTTCGGTGATTCTAGTGGAGGTCTCCCCCCTTCAGTTGTCGGGGGAGGAGTTTCTTGCGCGGTTCCGCCGCTTTGGGGAATATGCTTCGGAGTATGGGCTTTCAGTGGCGTTGTTTTTGATTCCCGCGCAGGGGGCGGAGGTTCCCCGGCTGGAGCGCGGGAATCTGTCGGGGTATCTGCGCCGCCTGGAGCTGGGCGCCCTTCCCTCCTATTTCCGGAGGGGGGATTTTCCGGTGGTCCTGGTGGACGAGGCCTTCGGGCTTTCCGATGGCGTGGGCCTGCCCGGCGAAGGGGTTGAACTGCTTCGTGTGGGGCGGGAGCTTCCTTCCCGGCAATGGCCTCCTGCGCAGGGAGAGGCAGGGGAGTATTGCTGGGCCTGGGGAGGGGTGTGGCGCCAGGAGGGCAAGGAGGGCGCGCCGGGGGAATGGCTGCTCCCCCGGCGCAAGGGGGAGGCGCTGCGACGGCAGTTGCAGGCCCTCCGGGAAAGCCCCTGCCAGGTGCTTCTCCTCTCCAGCTGGAACGACTACCGGGACGGCTCCTTCCTGGAACCGAACTCCCTGGACGGGGAGGCGCTTCCCCAGGCCCTGAAACGCCGCTGAACTCCCCGGAAATGCCCCGCCCCGGGCAAGTCCCCTCCGCCACCGTACCCTCCCCGGCAAGGTATATTAAGGAGTCTTTTCGCAAACCGTCCCGGAGGCTCCCTCCGGCATGGGAAAGGCGCTCCTCCCCGGAGCGCGCCTGCCCCGCTGCCGGAAAGGCGCCCGCGGGACACCAGAGAATGGGCCTGCGCCCACCCCAAACCTACCACCGATTGGAGATAGCCGAAATGAACAAGAAAACGGTTCGCGACGTGGAACTGAAGGGAAAGAAGGTCGTCATGCGCGTGGACTTCAACGTCCCCCTCAACGCGGAGCACCAAATCACCGACGACACCCGCATCAAGGCCGCCGAGCCCACCATCAAGTACGTGCTGGAGCAGGGTGCCGCCCTCATCCTCATGAGCCACCTGGGCCGCCCGAAGGGCAAGGGCTATGAGGCCGATTTCAGCCTGAAGCCCGTCCGCGACTATCTTGCCAAGGACCTGAACCTGGATGTCCAGTTCGCCGATGACTGCCAGAACGCCGACGCCCAGGCCGCCGCCCTCCAGCCCGGACAGGTCCTCATGCTGGAAAACACCCGCTTCTACAAGGCGGAGGAAGGCAAGGTCAAGAAGACCGACGAGATGAGCGACGAGGAATATGCCGCCAAGAAGGCCGAGATGAAGGCCAAGAAGCAGCAGATGGCCGAAAAGCTCTCCACCTACGGCGATGTCTACGTGAACGACGCCTTCGGCACCGCCCACCGCGACCACGCCTCCACCGCCTCCATCGCCAAGTACATGAAGGCCAAGGGCTGCCCCAGCGTGGCCGGCTTCCTCCTGGAAAAGGAAATCAATTTCCTGGGCAACGCCGTGGAGAATGCGGTCCATCCCTTCGTGGCCATCATCGGCGGCGCCAAGGTCTCCGGCAAACTTGAGGTCCTCCAGAACCTGATGAAGAAGGTGGACGCCATCCTCATCGGCGGCGGAATGGCCTATACCTTCCTGAAGGCCCAGGGCCACCAGGTGGGCAAGTCCCTGGTGGAGGAAGAGCTCCTGGAGACCGCCAAGGCGACCCTGGCCGACGCCAAGGCCAACGGCGTGGAGTTCGTCCTGCCCGTGGACAACCTGGCCGCCGACAAGTTCGACAACGAGGCCACCATCACCCCCGTGGATGATGAAATCCCCGCCGACCTCATGGCGCTGGACATCGGCCCCAAGACCATCCAGAAATACGCCGACATCATCGCCAAGGCCAAGACCATCGTCTGGAACGGCCCCATGGGCTGCTTC
>JAEDNB010000108.1 GCA_016302725.1 Lentisphaeria bacterium | reverse complement strand
CTAGATAACTAGATAACTAGAAATAGAAAAGCAGATAGTTAGAAAACCAGATTATGGGCATTCAATTTTCCATGAGGTTTTCCCAGTGGTTCCCGTCCTGTAGATAGTCCATTTTCTGGTAACCGGCGGCGGCCATATGGGCGTCCACCTCCTTGGTTTCATAGAGGAAGGCCTGGAAGGGGGTAAGCAGTTCGTATCCCATGGTGGCGTCGGGGTTTTCCACGAGAATCCATCCTTCGTTGGTCTTATGGAGGAGGTCCATGGCCTTTTCGACGTAGGGTTGGAGTTCCTGTTGGAACCTCTTTGCATTGTCGCTGGTCCAGGCGTTTCCCGTCTGGTCGAACCAATAGCCCTGGCTTTTCATGAATGTGAAGAAGCGCGTGGTGTCGATTTCCTTGCAGAGTCTCTGGTGGATGATATTCTGGAGGATGGATCCGTATTCCTTCATGGGGATCCAGTTTTCCAGGAGGTAGAGGCTTCCTTTCAGGGAGCCGAAGCGGAGGGAGGGGACGTATCCGTTCTTGAGCATGGCGGGGGGCAGGTTTTCCTCCATGCGCTGCTTCAGGAGGAGGAGGAACTTCCGGTCGACCTCCTCCCGCCTTTCCGCCACGTAGTTTTCCATGGCTTTTTGCCGGGAGTCCTCGTAGAAGAGCGCCTGGATTTCCGCGGGCAGGTCCGCCCGCCGGATGAATTGACCGCCTACCTGGAGGCGGTCGGCGGACAAGTTCATGAGACGCCCCTTGAGGGTGGTGGAAATCTTACCGGAGCGCAGGAAGGTGACATTGACCGTCTGCCCCTTCTTGATGAGCTTGTATTTCCTGGCGGCCTCTTCCCTCAGGGCGGCGATTTTGTTCTCCAGTCCGCCGCTTTGCTCCAGTTCCTTCCGGGTGACCTCCAGGAACTGGTCATAGATTTCGTTCGCCTTCTTCCGGGGTTGCTGGAGGCAAAGGGACCAGTCGATTTCGTAGGGGATGTTGTTGTATTCCCCGAGATCCCCCACCTTGTCCACGGCTTCCCTGGCCTGGCACATCTCCCGGATCCGTTCCGCCAGGAACCCGGGGTCCTTGATTTGCTGGCTTTCCTCGTAATACCATTCCTCCACCTGGGCCTTGCCCTTCTCGCGGATGGCCTGCAGGAGGGTCTCGTAGGTGGGGAGGGCGTCGGGGGGCATGGGAAAGTCCATCCCCGCCTCCTGCATCCTACGCCCCACTTCCTGGTGGAAGCGGGCGAAGGCGGCCTCCCGGGTCAGGGAAAGCTTCTTCCGGAATTCGACGAGGAACGAATCGCACTCTTCCTGACCCTAGTGCACAGGAAGGACGTCCGCCTCCACCTCCTTTTGGAAGCGCTCCATCCGCATGGCGGCGAACTTCTCCCGTTCGCTCCCCCGGGAAGCCCGGGAGGACTGCCCATGGGCGCCTCCCGCAAGGAAAAGGGAGAGAAGAAGGCACAGGACGGAAAGGCGGCGGAAAAGAAGGGCGTCCATGGGGAAGGGTGACAGAGGGGCAGGGGGAGGGCCGCCTGCGGACGAGTGCCTCTTCCGCAGGACTACAGGGGGAAAGCGTCATTTCCTCCCCTACTGCGGGCGCCAAGGGCATTCCTTACACTTTTTCCCCGGAAAGGGCGCGAGTTTCCCTCTTTTTGTCCATGTGGTCAAGGGATGCTTGGATATCCAGAGGCTGCTTTCCCCCAATCAACAGGGGCGGGGCATGCGGGAGCATGAACCGCCCCCTCCGTGCCCGACCTGTCGCCGGAGGCGCTTCCATGCCCTCCGTGTTTTTCCTCCGTGTTTCTGTGTTGCCGTGGCAGCGTATGGGGCGTCAGGGTTCCCGTCGCAGGGCCGTTTCGTCGCAGCAGTGATATTTGGGGCAGAGTCGGCAGTCCGTCCAGATTTTGGCGGGGAAATCCTCCTTGGGGGCGAGGCGGAAGCCCAGGTTCCGGAAGAATTCCGGCCTCTTGGTGAGGGTGAAGACGCATTTTGCCGGCGGTGTCATCTCCCTGGCCCGCCGGAGCAGGGCCTTCACCACCTGGGAGCCGATGCCCTGCCCATGGAAGGAGGTGGTCACCGCCAGGGAACGCACCTCGTAAAGCCCGTCCCCGTGGGGGCGCAGGGCCCCCGCCCCTACCAAAGCCCCCGTGCCAGGATGGCAGGCGACCATAAAATTCCGGTAGTTCCCCTCCATCTCCTCCCGGGTCCGGGGCAGCACCAACTGCTGCTGGACAAACTCCTCCAGCAGGGCCAGGATGGCGGGGATGTCCTCCCACACGGCAGGACGCACTGGGAAGGAGTCGTCCGGGATTTTGTTTTCCCCCTTCCTTTCCTGGCGGGCCGAGGCGGAGGCGTCGCTACTTGGTGAGGAGCTGTCCATTGTCCTGGTTGTCGTCCGGGATTCCGCTGTTCTTTTCGTAGTTTTCCTTCAGGGCGCGGAAGAGGCGTCCCAGGTCGCGGATGGTCCCCCAGGTGAACCAGACGGTGGTGACGATTCCGATGAGGAGGGAGACAGGGAGGGTGTAGTAGAGGAAGAAGTTGACCCAGGTTTTTTCGGACCATCGCAGGGCGGGGATGGCGTTGAGGAGCATCTGGATCAGGTAGATGAGGAAGCCGTAGAGGGAGTAGAGGAGGACGGACCAGGCCAGGATGCGGTCACCCCGGGAGTATTCGGGGGTGATGCCGGCCAGCATGCTCCAGGAGAAGCCCTTCTTGGGGGCGGGGGTTTCCTGGTCCACCTTGTGTTCCAGGTTGTATTTGCCCCGGTGGAGCAGTTCATCCAGGTTGTAGTCCTGCCGGCAGGTCGCCAGGGAGACCACCACATATCCCGCCACGGAGAAGAGGATTCCCAGGAAATAGATTTCCTGGCCTGTGATGGGGAACTTTCCGGCGAAGAGTTCCGGGTCGGTGTTCCATTGGACGATGGGGAGGGCGTTTCCCAGGGCCTCCAGGGTGAGGCGGAAATTTTCCAGGAAGGCGGGATGTGCCTGGGCCAGCCAGGGGTAGACCAGGGTGGCCCACTGCTGGTTCAGGAAGAAGCCCAGGAGGGCGAAGAGGCATCCCACCACCATGGCGGTGTATGCCCCGGCGGTGGTTCCCTTCTTCCAGTAGAGCCCGCCGATGATGCAGGAGCCGGCGCCTCCCAGGAAGATGGTGCCGGTGAGGGCGAAAAACTGCATGATGTAGTCCCCCTGCTGGAAATAGAAACTGAAGAACCAGGCGAAGATGGCGATGCCCAGGATGGCGAGTCGGAGGAGGTTCATCTGGGCCCGGGCGGAGATGGGCTTGTTGCGGATGGGGAGGAGCACATCCTGGATGAAGATGGTGCCCCAGCTATGGAGGTAGGTGGTGTCCGTGGAGACCATCAGGAAAATCATCAGGGCGCAGAAGATGCCCGTCACGCCGATGGGGAGGATGTGCCGCAGGGCCACGGGCACCAGCATCTGGGTGCTGATGGTGCGTGCGGTGTTCCGGGCCTGGATCAACTGGGTGTTGGCGGCGGCGTACTCCTCGCTGTCCGGGGAGAAGAGGGCCAGGGCCTTCTCCTTCTCCGCCAGTTGGAAATCCTCTCCCGCGCGCATCTCCAGTTCCTGTCGCACCTCCCTTTGCTGGGGTTCCCAGGCCTTGCTGTTCATGTAGGTGTATGCCCCGATGACCAGGAGCATGAGGGAGATGCTCAGGAAGCCGGCGCGCCAGGAGGCCAGCACGCCCGCCATCTTCTGCTCGTGGGGGCTGCTGGCGGAGGCCATGTAGCCCTGGGAGCCCAGCCAGGCGTTCCGTCCGTAGACGGCCCCCACGATGGAGATGATGACGAAGAGGATGTTGAAGTCGGAGAGGTGTCCGATGTTGAAGGGGTTGAAGAAGCTTTCGCCCTCGGGGCGGCTCAGGACGGCGCTGGTCATGTCCTGGGCGGAGAAGATGGAGAGGAGGGTGATGGTGATGACGGCGTAGCCGAAATAGGCGAAGATTCCCTGGCAGCAGTCGGTGATCATGGTGGTCAACTGCCCTCCTGCCAGCACGATGGCCAAGGCCACCGCCAGGGCGATGGCCATCACCAGCCCGTAGGTGGAGATTTCCAGGCCGAAGAGGTGGAGGGTGAAGGGGAGGCCGCAATAGTAGACAAGGAAGCGGCCGCCCACGGCGGGGAAGAGGGCGTAGTTGATGACCCCGGAGACGAAGGCCAGGATGCCCGCCAGGATGCGGAAGCCCCGGCTGTAGCGTTTGTGGAAGAATTCGGGCATGGTCATGGCCCGGGTCTCCCGGAAACGGTAGGTGACGAATCCGGTCAGGGTCATGGCCAGGTAGATGAGGGAGGTCAGTCCGCTCCAGAAATCCAATCCATATCCCGCCTTGTATTTTTGCTCGAACATGGCCACCACGGAGATGAGGCCCATGCCGGCGGTGCCCTCGGAGACGGTCAGCAGGTAGCGCCCGGCGCGTCGTCCGGCTGCCAGGAAATCGGAGACGCTTCGCACATAGTGTTCCGCAATGAAACCGATGGCGACGACGGCAACCAGTGGCAGGGCGACAATCAGCCAGTCCAGCCACATCATGGGTGGGCGCATGGAGACTCTCCTTGGGAGTGATAAGGTGAAAGGGCGTCACCCCCTTGGGGAGCGCAGGGGGCGCAGGGAACAATGGGGGATAATATAGCCCTGTGGAGGGGGCATGCCCCTGCGCCCTATGGAAATTGGAGGCCTTGGCCTGGGGAGGGCCTGGCTTTTGGGGAGGTCATTGCGCCGTGGGGAGCCAATTTTCCAGGATAAGGGGGAAGAGGGGGCAGTCGAACTCCTGGGAGCGGAGGGTGGGGGCGATATGGGCCAGGGTCCACTGTGCCTGGAGGCTCTTCCGGAGCCTCTGCTGGAGTTGCTCCTCGGTGGGGATTCCTTCCAGTTGGCGTTTGGAGAGGAGGATTTGGGCGACCTTCAGGGTTTCCTCCCCGCCGGCCTGCTGGGGTGGGTATTCCTCCAGCACCCGGATATAGCGATAGGAGGTGGGGGTTTCGATGAGGGCGCTGCTCTCCCCCTTCTTGAGGGTGAAGGGCTGTCCCCAGTTGCAATCCTCAATCTCCTGCCGGGTCATGGGGGTGGAGAAGACCCCGCCCTGGGCCGATTCCGTCCCCTCGGAGAAATTCCTTGCCAGCAGGCAGAAGCCCTCGTCGGTGTGGAAGCCGTCCATTTCCGCGATGGCCTTGAACTCCTCCAGTTTCTTTGCCATCTCCTGGTCGAAGACTTCCTGGAGTTTCCGGCGTTGCTGGAGGGTGTCCTGCCAGAGCTTTTCGGGAATCTCCACCTCCGCCAGTTTGGCCTCCAGGTATTTCAGGAGAAGGAGGGCGTCCTTCCGGGAGATTTGCAGGGGATTTTCCGGGGATTCGGGGAAGCGTGCCAGGTAGTCGTCCAGGGTTTGGCCGGGATTGGTGGCGCTCCAAAGCAGGGAGAGGCGATGCCGGTCCTCCGCCGTGGGGACCATGCCTGCCTTGCGGGCCTCCTGGAGAAGGACTTTTCTCTGAATCGCCCCCTGGAGGAGTTTCTGAAGGGCCTTCTGCTCCCTTGTGGACAGGGCATCCCCGTTCCTCTGCGCCGACACGACGGGGTGCTTCCTGGACGACTGGCTCATGCGGAAATATTCCAGAACCTCCTTGACGGTGATCTCCTGCCCCAGGAGGCGGAGGGCGACGGCGTTGCCGGCCAACTGGGCCATGCCCTCTGATGAAAGCTCATCCTCCGAATCTTCTTCGACGGCCTTCCCGTCCCCGCCTTCCTCCGGCGAGCCATGGGCTTCCGTCGCATGGTCCATTTCCTGGACGCCGGGGGATTCGGGTCCCTGCTCCGGGGCAGGGGAGCAGCTGACGGGGAGGAGCAGGAGGGCGAGGAGGGTGCAAAGGGAGAGGAGGGAGAGTTTCATGGGAGGGGGAGAGAGGGGGGGAAGGTTGGGGTCAGGGATCCACGCGCTGGGTGCCATTGGCTTGCTGAAGCCACAAATATGCCTCTTCGCGGTTGGTTACGCCATCGCCGTGGGTCACGTTGTCCATATACTCCAGGGCGCTCTCCTTCTGCCAATCCAGGCCATTTTCCAGGAGTTCCAGGTAGATGGGAAGGGAGAGGGAGACGTCCAGGGTGGAAATCTTGAAGAGGAGGACATCCAGGGAGTCCTGGTCCGGGCAGGCCAGGAGGGTTTCCGTGGCGGAGTCGAAGAACTCGTCCAGGTCCAGTTCCTCGGCGGTTTCCAGTTCCCCGTTTTCATCGGTGTTGACCTGCGTGGCGATGGTGTCCAGGACGCCGCCGATGGCGTCCAGCGCCTCGGAGGCAATCTCCGGCTCGGGATCCTGCACCAGGCGTCCCAGAAGGCGCAGGGAGGCGGGATTGTTCACCCACTGGAGGGGGGCGATGGCCGCGTGCCTGCGGACTTCCGAGGCGGAATCCACCAGAAACTCCGCCTGGGCTAAAATGTCCACGTCTACATTGGTGTCCAGGATTTCCTGCATGCGCTGCACTTCGGAGTCCCGGGACTCCTCTTCCGCCCAATCGCGCACCGAGACAACCACGCCCGCCACGGCTGGGGAGGGGGCTTCCTCCCCTGGGGAAGCAGGGGAGGAAGTGTCCATTCCGGAAACGGGGGCAAGGGGGGGAGCCGCTGCCCCTGTCTCCCCGCCCTCCCCTTGGGAGACAGGGACGGGGGGACGGCTTTCCCCCCGTCGCAGGCCGAAGAAGACGGCGCCTACCACAAGGAATAAGGCAAGAATTAGGAGGGAAGCGGCTTTGTGCATGGAAATTCAGGAAAAAGGGAAAGGCGGGGGGCTTGGGGAAAAATCGCCTGGCCGTC
The DNA here is from genome assembly GCA_016302725.1 of Lentisphaeria bacterium. Lineage (GTDB taxonomy): Bacteria > Verrucomicrobiota > Lentisphaeria > Oligosphaerales > Oligosphaeraceae > UBA1724. Next base: position 464 of record JAEDNB010000108.1, on the reverse strand, counting down.
CCCTGGGACGGCGGCTCCCCTTTGACGGAGGGAAATCGTCCGGGTTCCCCGCCCGGCAAAAAAAGGGAATCCATCCCCTCCGGGAGAGGGAGGTCGGCAAGGGCAGGGGGCACACGGCAAACGGCGTGCCTCCTGCTCCCGGTTTCCCACGGGAACCACAACAAGGAAGTCGCCAGGCCGCTTAAGCCGTTTCTTTTCCCCCCCTCCTTCCATAAAAAAAGAAAAGGAAGGAATAGCGGACTATTCCTTCCTTTTGAGGGAGACATGCCTGTCCTCACGAAGAGGCCAGGCATGTCCTTGTGGCATCCAGAGGTGGATTACTCGCCCCAAACCTGAGAGGGTTTCAGACCCTCGGGCAGGTCATTCTCGGCATCAGGCCCGAAGACAGGCTTCTCGCCCTTGCGGAGCTTCTCGAAGATGGCTTCCTCGGCCTCGGCGAAGGTCGCGAAACGGAAGGCCTTCTT
>JAEDNB010000107.1 GCA_016302725.1 Lentisphaeria bacterium | reverse complement strand
CCCCCGTAGGCAGCAGACTGCAACTGCGCATGGGGCTTCGCCTGCGGCAGACATGACGGCCCCCCATCATCCTGCAACGCAGGCCAAAGGCAAAACAGCCCCGCCTCCCTCGCCAAGGAGCCCCGGAAAGCCGGGCAGACGGGGGATGGGCGGCCCGTGCCCTGCGTTCCCCTGGGGCTTTTCCGCTATCCCAGCAGGAGGGCGACGGCGGCCTGGCCATCCAACTTCACGTAAAGGTCGTCAGGCTTATGGAGCTGGATGGTATCCTCCGGGATTTCGTAAAGGAACTTGGAGGGGGTCTGTGGCATGAGGAGCCTGCCCTCCCGCCGTTTTTCGGCATGGGTGAGGAAGAGTTCCTCCCGGGCGCGGGTGATGGCCACGTAGAAGAGCCTTCGTTCCTCCGCCTCGTTTCCCTCCTCCATGGCCCTGGCATGGGGAAAGAGGTCCCGTTCCATGCCGGCCACATAGACCACGGGGAATTCCAGCCCCTTGGCGGCATGGACAGTCATGAGGCTCACGGCGTCCGTTTGCTCCTTGTCCGCCTTGTCCTCCTGTCCCGCCTCGTCCATGAGGCTCATTTCCTCCAGGAGCCCCTCCATGGTCCCCCGCCCATCGTTCCTGGCGTCGAAATCGGCGATGGAGGAGAGCAGTTCCAGAACATTGTCCCTTCGTTCCAGGGCATTTTCCCGGGGCTTGTAGATTCTGGCCAGTCCCTCCAGGTATCCCACTTCATGGAAGAGGTCCCGGCACTTTTCGAAGAGCTGGCCTGCCTCCTGGAAGCGTGCCCTGGCCCTTTGGAGGCAGGCCAGGAGGGCTTTCAGGGGGGGCTGTGCCTCGGCGGGCAGGAGGGGGAGGACGCTTTCCTGGGCCACCATCTCCTGGATGGGCTGGTGTCGTTGTTCCCGCAGGAGATGGAGTTTTTCCAGGGTGGCATCCCCGATTCCCCTGGGGGGGACATTGATGATGCGGAGGAAGGCGAGGTCATCCCGGGGATTGCAGGCCGCCTCCAGGAATCCCCGTGCGTCCAGGATTTCCCTGCCCCGGTAGAAGGCGGTCCCCCCCACCAGATGATAGGGGATGCGGGCCTTCCGCAGGGCCTCCTCCAGAAGTCGGCTCTGCTTGTTGGAGCGGTAGAGGATGGCGAAATCCCTCCAGCGGCGGCCGTTGGCATCGTGGGTTTCGGCGATGTGGCGCGCCAGGAACTGGGACTCCGCCGTGTCGTCCTCGCAGCGCACCTCCCGGATTTTCGCCCCGTCCTCCTTGTCGGACCAGAGCCTTTTGGCGTGCCGTTCCTGATTGTGGGCGATGACGCCATTGGCGGCGCGGAGGATGACGCCGGTGGAGCGGTAGTTCTGCTCCAGGCGGATGACCCTGGCCTGGGGGTAGACCTTGTCGAAATGGAGGATGTTCTCCACCTCCGCGCCACGCCACCCGTAGATGGCCTGGTCGTCATCCCCCACCACGGCCAGGTTTCCCTCCGGCCCGGCAAGCATGGTCATCAACTTCAGCTGGACCCCGTTGGTGTCCTGGTATTCGTCGATCATGATTCTCTGATAGCGCCGGTGGTATTCCTCCAGCACCTGGGGGAACTCCTGCCAGAGCTTGACAGTGAGGAAGAGGAGGTCGTCGAAATCCACCCGGTCCATCTGCCTCATGCGCCTCTGGTAGGCTTCATAGACCTGGGCCACCTCCTGGCACTTGGGGTAGCCGGCCTGGGCCACCTCCTCGGGGGAGAGGCATGCCGCCTTCGCCATGGAGATGCGGTACCTCCACACGCGCCCGTCGTATCCCTCCCCCACCTGCCCCAACTGGTTCATGATTTCCATCACCAACCCCTGCTGGTCCCCCTCCATGGCAATGGAAAAATGGGGGTTGTAGCCCAACTTCCCGATATGCCGGCGCAGCACCTGGACACAGAAGGAGTGAAAGGTGCTGATGGTCATCTTCCGCGCCGCCTGGGGCCCCACATACGCCTTGACCCGCTCCTGCATCTCCCGGGCGGCCTTCTTGGTGAAGGTCACCGCCAGGATTCCCTCCGGGGGGATTCCGTGCTGGACAAGGTTGGCGATGCGGTGGACAATCACCGTGGTCTTGCCGGTGCCCGCCCCCGCCAGGAGCAGGAGCGGCCCGTCCAGGCACTCCACCGCCTCCCGCTGCCTTTCGTTCATCTGGCTCATGGCGCCTTGCCCTCCCCTTTTCCCGCCGGTGTCGGCGCCCCGGGATCCCGGGTGACGGCGAGCATGGCCTCCCGCAGACGGGCCGTTTCGGCCTCCCTCTCCTCCGTTTCCTTCCCCTGCTCCGCCACCATGGGTTCCCCCAGGACAATCTCCACCTTGGAGAAGGGCCAGGGGATTTGCATCCTGTCCCAGCTCTTCAGCTGCCAGCAGCGAGGGGCATTGAGGGAAATGGGCACCAGGGGGACCGCCCCCATCCGCCCCAGCACCAGCGCCCCGGGATGCACGGCATAGCGGGGGCCACGGGGGCCATCCAGGGTAATGACCGCGTTGCGCCCCCCCTTCAGAGCATGGAGAAGCCCCAGCAGCGCCTGGATTCCCTTGCGGGAGGAGGACCCCCGGACGCTCTCCAGGCCAAAGCGGCGGACGATGGTGGAGATGTATTCGCCATCCCGGGAGGCGCTGATCATGACGGTGCACCGGGAAAGGATGGAGCGGGGCACAAGGCAGACAGCGGAAACCACCCGGTTGTGCCAGAGAAGGAAGGCCACAGGCCTTTCGTCCAAGGTCTCCAGGATTTCCCGGTGCCCAGTGATGGTCACCCGGATGGTGGCGGCGTACAATTTCATGAAGCCGGCCAGGAGCCAGGCCAGCCACAAGGGCATCCGACGCTTGTTCTTCAAAGTGAAAAGGGAACGGATTCCCATTCCAGAGGCCTCCCGCTACCCTTCCCTGTCCCGGAGGAGGATTGCCCCGCAGTAGTCGCAGGTCTGCATCTCCCGGTCCCTGGCCACTTCCTGGCGCTTGTGAAGCGTCACCTCCCTCCGGCATCTCTGGCAGACCCCCTGCTGGACATCCACCGCCCAGGGACGCATCGGGCCGGCGCACTTGGCCCCAAGGAGCCGCTGATATTCCCGGAGGACCTCCGCCGGCAGGGCCGCCGCCAAAGCAGGCCTCTCCTCCTCCCTTTGCCGCAAGGCCTTCCTCACTTCCTCCCCACGGCGGGCCAGTTCCCCCTTGCGCTCCTCCCTGGCCTGGACAGCCAGGCGAAACTCCTCCCGCCCCTGCCGAAAGCACCCCTCGGCCTCCTCCGCCTCCTCCATGGCCGCCAACTGCGCCTCCTCATTCTCCTCCAGGAGCCGACGATAGCGCTCCAGCGTCTCCATGGCCATCTGGTACTCGTCGTTCTTCCGGATTTCGGCGGTCTTCCCCTGGAACCCCAGGCGCTCCGCAGCCAGGCGGCGCCCCTCCTCCGCCAAAGCCTCCTCCCGACGACGGGCCGCAACCGCCTCCCCCTGAAGACGCAAGACCCCCTGGCGCAACGACAGGCACTCCTGGTCCAGCGCACGCCCCCCCTCCTCCAGGGCCCCCATCTCCCGGCGAAGCGCCTCCCTCTCCAGGTCACATCCCTGCAAGGCCAAAAGCCGCACTTTCCATTCCTGCATCGCTCTACACGCTCCCCGTGGACAACAGGCCACGCCTCCCGCCCCGAAGGGCACGGCGCCCCGGGCTACAGAAGCCGGTCGATGGCCTGGAGGACTCTTTCATTCACATCCAGCACCCACTCCTCGGAGTGGGGGTAGTCCGTCATCTTCAAGGGCCGTTCAACCCCCTCCTGGAGGATTTCCAGGACCTTTTCCCGGCCCGCCAGGGATTCCAGCAACTGGCACGCCCGGTAGTCCTGCATGGCCTCGGCAAAGACCTCATAGCGCAGCGAGTCGACGGGGCCCTGCCCCTCCCCCTGCCGCCCGGGATAGACCAGGAAGGAATCCCCGCCAAGGAAGCCGTATCCGGCGGAGGTGTCCTGCCAGGGATTGAGGTCCCAGTCCAGGGAGTATTGGGAGAACCAGAAATTGTGGCCCCAGTGGAGGAAGCCCTCCTGGCCCAAGGCATACAGCAGCACCCCCAGCGCCCGGTTCCGCCAACTGGGAAGGCCCATCAGCCGGTTGGAGGAGCCATGCTGCCAGGTGCCGCCGCAATAGTAGCACCAGCGGGATTTCAGAGGCAGTCCCTGGAAATTTTCCAGACAGGTGGTGACGGGGATGGGGCGATGGCATACCCCCTGCTTCACAAAGTCCACATCGGACATGGCGTCCATCACGGGGAACTCCCCGTCGGGCAGATGCCGGGTCATGAGGGCCAGGCTCTCCCGGTAGCGTTCCAGGGAATCGGGCCACGGCTCGTCGGAGTTGTGGAAGATGCACTTGCCCGCCAGGCCATGCCCCCGCAGGAAATCCGCCAATTGGGGCAGGAACTGGTCCAGGAATTCCCGGTATTCGGGAGAGGTGGCCGCCACGTCCCATCCGAAGCGACGCTCTCCATTGACGAGAATCTTCGGGGTGGCCCGGGCGCCCCACTGGGTGAAGGCGTGGGCGAACTCGAAGCGCTCCATGCCGCACTCCCGGGCCAGGCGAATCCATTTTTCCAGGAGGGAGAAATCGAAATGGTATCGTCCCCCCTCCTCGGTGATCTGGAGCAGTTGGCAGGTGGGGCGTTCGTGGCCGATGGCGGTGTCCAGGGGGGGTGTCCAGAGGGGGGTGAAAAGCACATTGACCCCATGGGCCACCATGTCCGTCACATACAGCCGGAGGATTTCCCAGAAGCAGTCATCCTGGAAGCCCATGTTGTGCCAGCGCTGCAGGCAATCCACATGGAACCAGGAGCAGGACCACAGGGTCTGCCGGGGCAGTTCCCCGGGGATGATTTCCAGTTCCACCTCCACCACCTGGGGGGGGAAGGGTTCCGGGTCCCAGGCCAGGTGCAACTGCTCCCGGGATGGGGTGGAGAAGGAGAGGCGCAGGAAATGGCGTCCCGAAGGGCACTCCCGGGGGATGTCCACGGAGACCCAGAGGCTAATCCATTTGCGGGCGGGCGTTGAGAGCAGCCCCCCTTTTCCCAAGGGGAGCAGGGGGTCGGGGAAATAGCCCGGCTCGGCCGTGGCGGCCAGGGGATCCTGGGGGTCCGCCGGCAGGTCGCAGAAGACCATCCCCGCCCGGCGGAGCGTGACGCACTCCCGGAAGAGGGAGTCCACCTGGCAGGAGAGGAAGGTATGGACGGGCGTGAAAAGGGCCACCTGGAAATTCAGGCGCTGCCCCTGGAGGGCACGGAATTTCCGGGAGCGCCGGGGCTTGGCGGTGAGGTCCTCCTGCATTTTGACCTTCTGCAGGTCGTCCAGAAGGCAAAGGCGGATGCGTTGGGTCTCGTCCATAAGCGTTCTTGAGATAAGGTCGTGGGGGGCTATTCAAAGGACTGGGTCTCCCCATCCGGCGAGGCGGGCACGGCGAGTTTCCCCAGTTTCTGCAATTTCTCGTAGAAGTTTTCGGCGCGGTCGGCGATATTGGCCAGGTGACGCCCGATTTTCCGGAACTCCTCCAGCAATTCCAGATAGATGATGCCCACCTCGGGGACGCAATGCCCGTGGTTGATTCGGTTGAGGTGCTCCCGTTCGCACTCGGTGAGTTTCTCCACCATGGCGCTGCGGATGGCACGGGCCCGGGCCACATTCTCCGGCGTATTCTTCTCCAGGGTGAGGATGACGGCGTCCGCCAGTTCCCGGAGTTGTTCGTGGAGGCCGTCCAGTTCGGCGGTGGCCTGGGGGCTGAAGCGTCTTTCCTGCTCCTCCAGGCGTCCCAGGATACCCCGGATCATCGCCGTGTGGTCGCCAATGCGCTCGGCGTCGTTGGTGCAATGGAGGAGGAGGGGGATTTGGCTGGCCTCGTTGGCCCGCAGTTCCCCCTGTTGCATCAAGGCGGAGAGGTAGTCGGCGATTTCCTGCTGCCGCTGGTCCACATCCTCCTCCCGCTTTTCCAGTTGCCGCACCATCCGCTGGTTGGATTCGTCGTTGTGGTTGTAGATGTTGATGGCGCAGTCAACCATGCGCCAGGCTTTCTGGAGCATCTTCCGCAGGGCGGCGGTGGTCTGGGCCAGGGCGATGGAGGGGCTGGCCAGCAGGAGGGGATCCAGCCGGCGGAACTTCACGTCCTTCCGGTTCACGGGGATGATCCGCTCGCAGAGGCGGGCCAGCTGGGGGATGAAGGGCAGGAAGACCAGGGTGGAGAAGATATTGAAGACCGTATGGGAGTTGGCGATCATGCGGGGGGTCTCCGCTCCCGGGGAAATGTTCCGGATGACCCAGAAGAAGAGGGGCTCGCCATGGACGCGCATCCAGAAGGTGACCACGATGAGGACCACGCCCAGCGCCTGGGTCAAGGTGTGGGCCATGGCCGCCTGCTTGGCCACCCGGTTGGCGGAGATGGCCGCCAACTGCGCCGTGATGGTGGTGCCGATGTTGGAGCCCATGGCCAGGGCCACCGCCGTGTACAGGTCCACCAGCCCATTGCCTGCCAGGACAATGATGATGCCCGTGCAGGCGGAACTGCTCTGGATGATGACCGTGGCCAACATGCCCACCAGGATGGCGCCCAGGACCGCCTTCGGTGGCATGATGCCGTCCACCGGGGCACACTGGAAATACTTGAAGGCCGTCTGGATGAACGCCAGTTCCCGAAGGGTTCCGTTCATCATGTCCATGCCCAGGAAGAGGAAGCCAAAGCCCATGACCACCTGCCCCCAATGGCTGACGGTGCGCTGGCGGCTCAAGTTCATCACCAGCCCCATGATGATGGCGGGGAAGATGACGGAACTGATCTTGAAGGCCACCAACTGCCCTGTGATTGTGGTTCCGATATGGGCGCCGCAGATGATGCCGATGGACTGCTCCAGGTTCAGAAGCCCCGCGTTCACAAAGCCCACCACCATCACCGTGGTGGCGGCGGAGGACTGGATCACGGAGGTCACGCCCACTCCCGTCAGCACTGCCACAAACCGGTTCTTGGCGAAGAGGCGAAGGATGGAGCGCATCTTGGTGCCGGCCACCTTCTGCAAACCATCGCTCATCAAGGTCATGCCATAGATGAAGATGGCCACGCCACCAATAACCTTCAGGATGTTTTGAACCATGGGAACTCCGGCTGGGGAATCACGCGGGCATTGTTTTAAACAGATACAACGCCTTCCCTGCAAAAGATATCCAACACATTGAAATGCGCGGTGCAAGGAGGGAAAGGCAAGGGGAGGCCTCCCTCCCCCTGGGGCAAAAAGGAACGAGGGCCTAATGTAGCCCGCAAAGGGGGATTCCCGAAGCCCCAGCCCCCGGAAGTTGCTTCCCACACCCGCTTTTTTGCTGCGG
>JAEDNB010000106.1 GCA_016302725.1 Lentisphaeria bacterium | reverse complement strand
ATCGTGATTGTCAAAAAAAGGCAGATTCTGAAAAAACTGTCTGTGTGGAAGGTAAACGCACGCTTTTTGTGCATTGAATTCTGCAAAGGGGACACGGGGACAGGGAAAGGCAGGGACACGGAGACCACGGAAACCGGCCTGCGGGCGGCATGGAGGGCACGACCTGTTTTAGCGGCAGGGCCTGTGGCATTTTCCTCAAGGCAGGGGCAAGATAGCCAGGGGGCGTTTCCAGCCGGTGATTTCCCTCAGGGGCTGGGAGGCAAGCCCCGTCTTTTCCTCCCAGGCGAAGAGCTGGAGTGTGCCGGCGCGTTCGCAGGCCACGGCCACCATGGGTTCCTTTCCGGGCAGGAAAGCGAAGTCCCGGGGCCACTTGTCCACGGGGTGTTGTACCAAGGCGGAGGCTTCCAGGAGTCCCCCATCCACCACGGGGATGGCGGCCAGCGAATCCCGTCCCCGGTTGGAGACGAGGAGCCAACGTTCCCCGGGGCTCAAGCGGATGGCGGCGGCATAGGAATCCACCTCGCTGGGCTCTGCCGGGGCGACAGGGATGGACTGGAGGAGTTCGAAGTCTCCTTGGCGGTAGCGCCAGACCATGACGGTATTGGCGATTTCGTTGACCAGATAGGCCACGGGGTGTTTTTGGGAGAAGACCAAGTGGCGTGGTCCGGAGCCGGGAGGGGCGACCCTCGTGCGCCGGAGTCCCTCCCATCGGAGGGATCCGTCCTTTTCCAAGGGGATGGATTCCAGCACCCCCAGTCCCAGGTCCACCAGGCACAGATTCCGACCATCGGGGGAAAGGGTGGCGCAATGGAGATGCGGGGTGTCCCCTTCCCTGACGGGTTCATGGGAGAGCACCACTCGCCAGTCCTTCAGGACGCCCTCCTCCAGGTCGAACTGCACCAGTTTTCCGCTGCCATAGCTGGCGGCATACACATATTTTCCCCCCGGGGCGGCCACCAGGTGGCAGAAATCCAGCCCGGGCGTGAGGAGTTCCGAGCGCCTGGACAGGAAGCCGTCCTCTCCGATTTGGAAGGAGGCGAGACCACCCTGTTTCCGGTGTTCCAGGGAGACATAGAGATACTTTCCGTCGGGAGAGAAAGCCATGTAGCTGGCGAAATCCAGGGGCAGGAACTGGAGGGAGCGCAGGCCCGCGCCGCCGCCCGCCTCCATCAGGCGGATTCCGCACCCCTCCCCCGCTCCGCAGGTAGCCAGGTAGAAACAGCGGGAGAGGGAGGAATCCTGGGAAAAGAGAGAGGGGGAAAGCATCAGGGCGGCGAGGAGGAGAGCTTTGAGGAGAGTCATCTTAAAACCACGTAACTTATTTATTATAAATTACTTATACAACCTCGCCGCCCTGCTTCCCCCGTGGGGAAGCGAAAGAGCGAAGAGAGCCGTTGTCTAAGTATCGGTTCTCTTCGCTCCGTGGGGTGCCTTCCGTCTTTGTGGGGAGGCGAGGATATGTTGCCTTTCCGGTTCTGTCGATTAGAACTGGTGGAGGAAGCGGAGGTCGTTTTCGTAGAGGAGGCGGAGGTCATGGATGGCGTAGCGAATCATGGCGATGCGCTCGATTCCCATGCCGAAGGCATATCCGGAGAGTTCCCGAGGGTCCCAGCCCACGTTTTCCAGCACCTTGGGATTCACCATGCCGGCGCCGGAGATTTCAATCCATCCGGTTCCCTTGCAGACCTTGCATCCCTTGCCGCCGCAGATCATGCAGGAGGCGTCCCACTCCACGCTGGGTTCGGTAAAGGGGAAGAAATGGGGGCGGAAGCGGATTTTCACGGAGGAACCGAACATCTCCTTTGCGTAGTAGGAGAGGGTTCCCTTCAGATCGGCCAGGGAGACCTTCTTGTCCACGTAGAGCCCCTCGATTTGGTGGAAGCTCATGCCGTGGGTGGCATCCGGGGTGTCCCTCCGATAGCAGCGTCCGGGGCAGACGATGCGGACGGGGGCGGGATGGGCCTGCATGGCGCGGATTTGGACCGGGGAGGTCTGGGTGCGGAGAATCATGGTGTCCGGCGCCAGGAAGTCATGGTGTTCCAGGTCGAAATAGAAGGTATCGGAGACGGCGCGGGAGGGGTGGTCCTGGGGGGCGTTGAGGGCGTCGAAATTGTGCCACACATCCTCCAGGTCCGGCCCATCGGCCACCACGAAGCCCATGCGCCGGAAGATGGCCACGGCCTCCTCCATGACCTGGGTGATGGGGTGCTGGTGCCCCAGTGCGCGGCGGCGTCCCGGCAGGGTCACATCCAGGGCATTGGCCTCCTCGGCCTGGGCGGAGAGGCGTTCCTGGGCGGCGGCGAAGGCCTCGTTGATGCCGTTCTTCACCTGGTTCAGGGTCTTTCCCACCTGCGGCTTGTCCTGGGGAGGCACCTTTCCCAGTTCGCTCATCATGGCAGGGAGGATTCCCTTGCGGCTCAGATATTTCAGGCGCAGTTCCTCGATTCCCGGGGCATCCTTGGCCCGGGACAGGCTTTCCTGGACCTCCGCCAACACCGCCAGCAGTTTGTTCTCCAATTCCGTCATCGTGATGTCTATCCTAACTCAACCGACCCTTGAACCAAAAAGACTGGGTTCCCCCGCGCAGGGGGCTCCTGGGAGAGCTGCCCTTTTTCCTGGCAACAAGGAAAGGGGGCTTTCCCGGGAGACTGGGTAATATAAGCCACCCCCGGGATTTCCGGATTTCGGGAATCCGGCAAATCCCGTTTCCCCGAGGCAAGGAGGGAGGGGGCTCTCCTGGGGCCTTGCCTCTTCCTCCGGTCGTTCGTCAGGGGGCGGGCAGCACCCTGCGTACCGTGGATTTCCAGACCCGGGGAGGTTTACCCTCAGGGGAATGCTCCTCCAGGCACCATTGGTAGAGCCCGTCCTCCAGGGGGAGGGTTTCCAGCCGCAGGGTAGCCTCGTCCAGCCATTGTGCCTGGACCTTTCCGGGAGCGGACCTTCCCTGGAAGAGGAGCCGGGGGCGGAGGGCCTTCCTTTCCCTGGCCGCGAGGGGCTGGGGGAAGCGCACCTGGCACACGAGGGGGACATGCCCCGGCCGTTGCCAGAAGAGGTACCAGGGGGGATTCCTCCAGGCGCCGCCGCTCCACTCCCAGCGGGGGCGCGGGGCGTCCCAGGCCTTCGGCGGCGGGGCGGGGGTGGCCGTCTCCGTCCCTTTCAAGACGGGAAGCCACTTCCGCGCGAACTCCTCCTTCAGCTGGAAGCAGACGAAACCCTCCGCCCCCAGAATCCTCGCCTCCCGGATTTCCTGCCGAAGCACCTCCGGGGAGTCGCACATATAGTTCGCCAGCCCGGAAAAGACGGGCACCCGCCCGTCCACCGCCTGGAGCTGGGCCTCCAGCCATCCGGCGGCCTCCTGGGGCTTGCCGCTATAGTTCATGGGGACAAGAAAGTCCACCAGCCCCTCCTCCACCCATCGGGCGGCATCCTGGGCCACGCTCTCCCGCGCACCATCCCAATATCCATACACGGCGGCGGACAAGGCCACTCCCGGCCGGGCCCGGCGCACGGCCTCCCGGGCAATCCGCACCAGGGCGGTCACATTGTCCCGGCACCATTGGCGGTAGGGTTCCCGGAGGGGGCCGCCGGGCATCACGTCCCCGGGCCAATCCGCCACCTCCCGCCCCAATGCCTTCTGGAAATCCCGGCGGGCGGCGGGGGAGCAGTCGTATTTTCCCAGGGGATATCGGATATAGTCCAAATGGACGCCGTCCACGGGGTATTGGGTCACCAGTTCCGTCAGCACCAGGCGGAGCAATTCCTGGTTTTCCGGCAACTGTGGGGCCAGGTAGTCGGAAGGGGCGCCGTCGGCGTCCACCTGGGTTCTGCCGGCCTTTCGCAATGCCTCCTTCGCGGAGGCGGGGGTATGTTCGCCCATATTGCAGACCACCACCCAGACGTGGAGTTGGAGTCCGTGTTTCCGGCAGGCGTCCAGGCACTCCTGGAGCCAATCCCCCATGGAGCCGTCCTTTTGGCGCAGGGCGGGATGGGGGACGGAATATTGGCTGGGGTAGTCGCTGGAGACCGTCCAACTGAGGTTGGCGAAGAGGGCATTGAAGCCGTGGTCGGCCAGTGCCTTTGCCGTGGCTTCCCATCCCCAGCCGGGGATTCCCCTGGGGGAATGGATCCATGCGCCCCGCAGTTCCGTCCCCCCCGCCTCCTGACCGTGCAGGAAGGAGGGGAAAAGCATGAGGAGTGGCAGGAGGAGAAGGAATCTCCAGGAGCCCGGCGGGGGATTCATAAGTGGTCGGCGGGGAGGGTTCGGGGGTTCACTTCGTTGCGTCCTGGAACGGAAACGGGCGGTTCCCCGGCCTGGGGGAATGCCGCCCGTTCCGGCAAGGGGGAGTCCCTCCCCCTGCCCGTCGTTCCGGGAATGCCCCCCCGGCAGGAAGAGGCGGGGGGCGGGGTGGCGGGGATGGCTACTCCACCTCCTCCACCAGGGCGCGGTGCAAGGCAATCTGCGCCTTGTGGAAATCCTCCCTGCGCACGATGAACTGCATATTGATCTGGCGGGGGGATTGCACCATGGCCAGGGTGTTGATATGGGCGTCGGAAAGCGCCTTGGCCGCCTTGGAGAGGAAGCCGGGAATCTTCATGTTGGTGCCGATGATGGAGACAATGGCGGCGGGGAAGGAATAGATGGAGGCCTGGGGCAGCCGGCGGCGGATGTCCTCCATGCACCCCTCGATGGGCATCTTCTTGCTGGGCACGAAATGGGTGATGGTGTTGGCGTTGGTGGTCTTGGTCACATAACTGATGCGGTAGTCCACGAAACTCTGGAGGAGGGCATAGTCGTAGCCAGGCTTGGAGACCATCTCGGGGTCCACCACCTCGATGCCCACCACATCGCTGCGTCCGCAGATCATCTCCACCCGGGGGGTGGGGGAGATGTAGTCGCAACTGATGAGGGTGCCGGGGTTTTCCGGGTCGAAGGCGTTCTTGACGCGGATGGGGATGCCGCACTGCTCCATGTCCTTGGAGGCCTTGGAGTGGATGGCCTCCATGTCCAGGTCGGAGAGTTGGTCGGCGATATCGAAATTGGTGTGTCCGATGATCTTCACCTTGTCGGTGCCGATGACCTTCGGGTCCCCTGTGCAGAGGTGGTATTCCTTGTGGATGATGCCCTCCCTCGCCTTGGTGAGGACCGCAATCTTGCTGAAGGTGATTTCGCTGTAGCCGCGGTCGAAGTGGGTCATGATGCCCTCGTCGTATTTCACATAGCCGGTGACGATGGGCATTTCCTGGCTCAGGTCGATGTCCTTGAAGGCGCCCAGGATGGCGTTGTCGAAGGTGGGCAGGGAATCCACCTTCCATCCGGTCAGGTCCACGAAGCGCGCGTTGACGCCGTTGCGCCGGAGGATGTTGGCGGAGTTGAAGGCGCTTTGCGCCTCTCCCACGGCGCTGAGGAGTTCCCGGGTCTGGGGCAGGAAGCTCTTGTGGTCGAAATGCCCGAAGGAGCGCAGGTTGGTAAGGTCGTGGAGGCATTCGCAGACCCCGTCGATCCTGCGGTTCACGAATTCATCGGCGGCGGTCTGGTCCAATCCGATGCTGACAAAGGAGCGGTTGTATTCCAGCATGCTCTGCCGCACCGTTTCCAGGGCCTGTTCCCAGGCGGAGTCGTCCATGGCGAAGCGTCCATAGACGCCAGGGGCGCCGGTCTTCTTGTCCTCCAGGAGGAGGTTGGTGATACCGCCGTAGGCGGAGACGATGAAGATCCGGTTGTAGTAGTCCTCCGGGTTGCGGTGTCCGATGATGACATTCCGCATGACCTCGCCGAAGCGGGACATGGAGGTTCCGCCAATCTTCTCTACAGTATGTTTGTTCAGCATAGAGAATCTGTGCTTTCCCCCGGGCATACGGGGGGAGTTCCGACAAAAGGGAAGTTGCCTTTGGAGTCCCCCGCGCGTCCTGGAGGGCGCGGCGAAAAAGGGAAACGGAGGATAATGTATTGCGTTAATGTGGGTTTTCCCTTCCTTAAGGCGGGGGGATTGGGAGGGGCGGTCAGGCGAGGAAGGGAGGGAGGGCCGTGCCCGGGTCCTCTCCCGTCCCCAGGGAGAGAAAGGGCACCTCCTCGTTTTGGAAGAGGCTGCGCAGGAAGGAGCGATGCCCCTCCACGCGACGCAGATACTCTTCCCGTCCCAGGGCGGGCTGGGACTCCACCTCCCCCGCCTCCTCCGGATCCCGGAAGCGCCGTACCCCCTGGAAGGGCAGGGAGAGTTCGTCCGGGTCCCAGACCTGGATTGCCCGTGCGCCGCAACTGCAGGCCTGGAGGAAGCGCAGTTGGAGCGGCAACGCCCCGGGGTCGTCCCAGAAATCGGAGAGCCAGAGCACCGTTCCCCTGCCCCCCAGGAATTCCCCGCACCGGCGGAAGGCTTCCTCCCTTCCCGCCCCGTCTCCCGCCGCCTGGGACACGAGGGAATCCAGGCGGGCGCAGAATTGTTCCAGGCTCAGGCGTTCCGCCGATTCCTCCCGGAGGGTTTCGCCATAGGCGAAAAGCCCCAGCTGGTCCCCCTGGCGGGAGGCCACCCAGGCCAGGCATCCTGCCACTAGCGCCGCGAAGGAAAGCTTGCTGCAGGGAGAGCGGCTTCCCTGGTATCCCATGGAGGCGGAGGCGTCCAGCAAGATGGCGACCCTGCCTGGCGCGTCCGGCGTCTGCACCCGCACGCAAAGCCCCCCTCCCCGCCCGTATAGGCGCCAGTCCAGGTGGCGCAAATCGTCCCCCGCCATGTAGGGGCGGTAATGGTGAAACTCCAGCCCTTCCCCGGGCCGGCGGCTCCGCTGGACCCCCTGGGAGGGCAGCCCCGCCATCTTCCGGGGGGAGAGCAGCCGGCACCCCTTGAGGCGATGCAAAATGTGGGGAGGCAAAAGCATGGAATGGAATGGGAACCGGCGGAATTTCCGGGAAGGCAGCCCCCTGGAAACGGAAAAGCCGCCAAAGGCATCTCTGCCCTGGCGGCTCTCCTGGCTTCGCGGAGCCAGCCCCACTGGAATGGGGGAAGGAAGATGGAGCGGGCAAACGGACTCGAACCGTCGACAGCTACCTTGGCAAGGTAGCGCTCTACCAACTGAGCTATGCCCGCATGGGATGAGGCACGGAAAGAAGAAGATGGAGCGGGCAAACGGACTCGAACCGTCGACAGCTACCTTGGCAAGGTAGCGCTCTACCAACTGAGCTATGCCCGCATCTTCTGGGACCTCGACTCCCCGCCTCAAGGCGGAAAGCGAGTTTAAGATAAGGCAAGTTTCCCAGTTTGCAAACACCTTCCCCCGTTTTTTTGCAAGCTGTGTAAGCTGGAAAGGGAAACGCCCGCCTTTCGTGCCTTGCATTCTGCAAAGCGGGAGGGTGTGCGTTCAATCCTGCAATGGGAAAGTTGCCCGGGGGGCGACGGGTGTGCG
>JAEDNB010000105.1 GCA_016302725.1 Lentisphaeria bacterium | reverse complement strand
GGCTTTGCCCTTGAAAAACCCTGTGCCTCTAGTATATTACGCACTTGCCCGCCTGTCATGCGGATGGGGGGCGAACCCTCACACCTGACCGTCTCGGCGCTTGACATAACCCTTGCCGCGCAAGGGGGAAAGCCCGAATGAAACGAAGAGGAGCCTGAACACACCATGGCGAAAATCACCATCACCGACCTGCTTGAGGCAGGAGTCCACTTTGGCCATCAGACCCGTCGCTGGAATCCCAAGATGAAGAAATACATCTACGGGACCCGGAATGGCATCACCATCTTCGACCTGGGCAAGACCATGAAGCAACTGGCTGCCGCCTGCGACTTCCTCACCCAGACCGCCGCCGATGGCGGACAGATCCTCTTCGTGGGCGCCAAGCGCCAGGCCCAGGAAATCGTGCGCTCCGCCGCCGAAAGCGTGGGCATGCCCTACATGTGCGACCGCTGGCTGGGCGGCACCCTCACCAACGCCAAGGTCGTCCAGACCCGTGTCCGCGCCATGAAGGAACTCCGGGAGCAGAGCCAGAACGGCACCTTTGACAAGCTGCCCAAGAAGCAGGTGTCCGGGCTGAAGCGCGAACTCGCCAAGTTGGAGACTGCCCTGGGCGGCATCGCCAACATGCCCAAGCTGCCCGCCGCCGTGGTGGTCATCGACGTGGACCGCGAGCACATCGCCGTCCAGGAGGCCATCAAGCTGCAGATTCCCGTGGTGGCCCTGGTGGACTCCAACTGCAACCCCGACGGCATCGACTACGTGGTGCCCGGCAATGACGACGCCCTCCGCGCCATCAAGGTGATTGTCTCCGCCCTCCAGGAGGCCGTGCAGGAAGGCCACAGCGTCTCCAGCAAGAAGAAGGCCGCCAAGGAGGCCGCCGAGGCTGAACTGGCCGCTGCCAAGGAAGACAAGGTCGAGCCTGCCGAGGCCGAGGCGCCTGCCGCCGCCGAGGAAGTCACGACGGCATAGTGCGCCGTCGTCCCTCTGGACAGCGAATCGATGAACCACGTTTTCCCTTCCGCCCTTGGGCGGGAGGGGTAGGATGAATGGACGTCTCCCTGCCAGGCGGGGAGGGCGCCCAGAAGAAAGAAATCAGGAGATTTGGTAAAATGGCTGAAATCAGCGCAAAGGAAGTGATGGAACTGCGCCGGAAGACCGGCTGCGGCATGATGGAGTGCAAGAAGGCCCTTCTGGAAAGCAATGGTGACGTGGAAGGCGCCATCGAGTACCTCCGCAAGGCGGGAATGGCCAAGGCCCAGAAGCGCGCCGGACGCGCCGTGAACCAGGGCAAGTGGGGCGTGGCCGCCTCCGGCAACAGCGTCGCCCTGGTGGAAGTCCTCTGCGAAACGGATTTCGTGGCGGGGACCGCCGAGTTCAAGGCCCTGGTCCAGAGCGCCGCCGACAAGGCCCTCTCCTACGGGGAGGAAGGCGATGTGAGCGCCAAGCTGGCGGCGGACATGGAGGCTGACCTCCACGCCCTCATCGGCAAAATCGGCGAAAACATGTCCATCCGTCGCGCGGTGAAGTGGACTGCCGGGCCCAACGGGAAACTGGCCTACTACCTGCACACCGCCCAGCCCTATGCCACCCTGGTGGAAGTCGAGGGCACTGAGGACGCCGGCCTGCTGAACAACATCGCCCTCCACATCACCGCCAGCAACCCCACCTACATCTCCAGCAAGGACGTGCCCGCCTCCTTCATTGAGAAGGAACGGGAAATCGCCGCCGCCGACCCCAAGCTGGCCGGCAAGCCCGAAAAGGTGCTGGCGGGCATCATCCAGGGCAAGTTGAACAAGCGCTTCAGCGAAATCTGCCTGATGGACATGCCCTGGATTGACGATGAGCACACCACCCTGGCCAAGGTCGCCCCTGGCGTGGTGGTGAAGCGCTTCGTCCGTTGGCTGGTGGGAGAAGAGGTGGCATAGCCACTCCTCCATGCGCCAGCGGGCAGCACTCCCCCGGAGGGAGTGCCG
This sequence comes from Lentisphaeria bacterium, assembly GCA_016302725.1. Classification (GTDB taxonomy): domain Bacteria; phylum Verrucomicrobiota; class Lentisphaeria; order Oligosphaerales; family Oligosphaeraceae; genus UBA1724. The sequence goes on along the minus strand of JAEDNB010000105.1, from coordinate 5,506 downwards.
CCCCCAGGACAGAGGCCGTCCAGCCGCAGGGCCATTTGCCTTCGGCGGGGCGGCCTTTCCGCTTTTTCCCCCCCTCCCTTTTTGAGATTCCTTCCCATGGACGGCATGAGCAAAATGGACATTCTTCTGGTTGGCGCAGGCGGCCGCGAACACGCGATTGCCTGGAAGATGATGCAGAGCCCCTTGGCGGGCAAACTCTACTGGGCACCCGGAAACCCCGGCATCCCCCAGGCGATTCCCGTGGCGGCCTCCACTCCCCGGGAACTGGCGGACTTTGCCGAAAGCCATGGCATCGGCCTCACCATGGTGGGGCCGGAGGCCATGCTCTGCGAGGGAATCGTCGACCTCTTCCGGGAGAGGGGGCTCCGCATTGTGGGGCCTGACCGCAAGGCCGCCCAGTTGGAGGGCAGCAAGGCATTTGCCAAGGAGTTCATGGCTCGCCACGGGCTTCCCACGGGGAAGGCGCAGGTCTTCACCGAGCGCGAGTCCGCCCTGAAATATCTGGACCAGGTGGGCGCTCCCATCGTGGTGAAGGCCGATGGCTTGGCCGCAGGGAAGGGGGTGGTGGTGGCCGCCGACCGGGAAACCGCCCGCGCCGCCGTGGAGTCCTGCTTCGAGGGCGCCTTCGGCAAAGCCGGCTCCCGGGTGCTGCTGGAGGAGTGCCTGGAAGGGGAGGAGGCCTCCATCCTCGCCCTCTGCGACGGAAAGACCATCATCCCCCTGGCGTCCAGCCAGGACCATAAGCGCGCCTACGATGGCGACCGTGGCCCTAACACCGGGGGGATGGGCGCCTACTCTCCCGCCCCAGTGGTGACCCCGGAACGGATGGAGACCATCCGCCAGCGCATCCTGCTCCCCTTCCTGCGGGGCGTCCAGGAGGACGGACTCTATTTCCGGGGAATCATCTATGCGGGAATCATGATGACCCAGGATGGGCCGAAACTGCTGGAGTTCAATGTCCGCTTCGGCGACCCGGAAACCCAGGCAGTGCTGGCACGGCTGGATTCCGACCTGGTGGAAGCCCTGGCCTCCACGGCGGACGGACGGCTGTCGGAGGTGAAACTGGAGTGGTCCCCCGACCCAGCGGTTTGTGTGGTGATGGCCTCCCAGGGCTATCCCGGCGCCTATCCCAAGGGGCTCCCCATCCAGGGCATTGACCAGGCGGAGGCAGCCGGATGCCTGGTCTTCCACGCCGGCACCCGGCGGAGGGAAGACGGAGTCCTGGTGACCCATGGCGGCCGTGTGCTGGGGGTGACGGCCCGGGCGGCAACCGTGCGCCAGGCCGTGGAAAAGGCATACCAGGGGGTCTCCCTGATTCATTGGGACGGGGTGGAGTATCGCCGCGATATCGCCTACCGCGCCTTGAACCGGGAAAAATAACCCGCGCCTCGCCCAGGAGGCCAGCGGCCGCCCCTTCCCTGGGGGGCTCCTCGTCTCCCCGGCAGTCCCTCTCCTTCCCCTTCACCACCATGGGTGTTCCAATGGCAGAATCCTATACCCTGGCGCAAGCCCGCCAGGCATTGCCTGTCTACGGGCCGGAGAGCCATAAATACGACCATGGCACCTTGGTGGTGGCGGGGGGCTCCCGCCGCTATTCCGGGGCTCCCTTGCTGGTAGGGCTTTCGGGGCTGCGGGCGGGGGCGGGCGTGGTGGTGGTCTGCGTCCCTGCCTCCGCGGAGATTCTGGCCTCCGTGCCCATGGCCCTCATTGTCCATCGGTTGCCCGAGGCGTCCGGGTCCGCGCCGGGCACCTTTTCCCATGCCTCCCTGGAGGGCTGGCGCAGGGAAATCCGGCGGGCCAGGGCACTGGTCCTGGGACCGGGTATGGATTCCCTGCCGACAGTGGATTCCTTCCTGGGGGAGGCCCTCGCCGCCCCCCTGCCGAAAGTATTGGACGCCGATGGCCTGAATCGCCTCTCCGCCACGCCTTCCCTCCTTCCTCCCCCCTCCCTTTGCCGCCAGATGGTCTTGACTCCCCATGAGGGGGAGGCCCTGCGGCTGGAACGGGCCTTCGACCTGGCCTCCCAGGGAAGCCGGGAGGAACGGGCCATGGCTCTGGCAAGAAGAACTGGATGCGTGGTGCTTTGGAAGGGGGCGGGCACCCTGGTGGCCGACCCGGGGACAAATTCCCTGACCCGCAACTCCACCGGAAATCCCCGGTTGGCCACCGCAGGTTCGGGGGATGTGCTCGCTGGTGTCATCGGCGCCCTGCTGGCGCAGGGGCTCCCCCCGGCGGAGGCAGCCCGCCTGGGTGCCTTCCTCCACGGACTGGCCGCTGACCAAAACCCTCCCATGCTGGCCGATGAAATGCCCGCCGCCATCTCCCGCGCCATGTTCACCCTGGCATCCTGCACTCCCGCTGGCGGAGAAGACCCCAGGGAATAGGGACGCCCCGCCCAAAAGAGGGCTTGCCTGAATAGGGCTTCTTCCCATCGGCGGTGAATGGCAGGATCGCCGCCATGGGCTATACTACTCCCGTTCTTTTCGGGGAACCCTCCCGGATTCCATGGCATGACACGCAAAAAAGGGGAGGGGCCTGGCGTTTCCAAGAGGTTCGCGGCGGAGGAGAGGGGCAAGCCTTGTCCTTCCCCCGCCTGAAAATGGGGAATTCATCCGAAAGCGAGGAGAGGCGGAGAGGCGAATGGAACGAAATGAATGGATGAGGCGGGAAATTGCCGGATGGCAGGCGGAAGGACTGCTGGAAGAGGGGCTTTGCCAAAGGCTGCGGGAACGATACCCCATTGGACAGGAAAAGGATGGCGCCACCTGGGGGATGCTGCTCTTCGGCGGATTGGGCTCCCTTATGATTGGCCTGGGAATCATCGCCCTCTTCGCCGCCAACTGGGAACAGCTGAATCGACCCGCCCGCACCCTGGTCTCCCTGCTGCCCCTGGCACTCTGCGGGACGACCGCTGTCGTGGCCACCTGGAAAAATGACCGGGGACAGCCCTTTTGGGAGGGGCTGGGAGTCCTGTGGATGGTCTCCCTGGTGGCCTCCGTCTCCTTGATTCTCCAAACCTACCAGGTGGGGGGACGGTGGTCCCAGTTCTTCCTCTCCCTGTCCCTCCTGAGCCTCCCCGTGGTCTGGGTCTCACGCTCCGTATTTGCCCAGTGCCTCTGGATGCTCTATCCCCTGCTATGGTATTTCGCCCTGGAGGCCGAAAGAGGGGCGGGGGGACGAGGCTGGGTCGCCTTGAAGGGCGCCTTCCTGCTGGCCCTCTCCCTTCCTGCCTTCCTGGCCTTCATTCGAGGGAAATACTCCCGCTTCCTGGAACAGGCAGGCTATTTCCTCATGGGTTTCCTCTATCTGGTGACCACATCCCTGCTTCTGTGCCACCTCCTCCCCCGGCACCTCACCTGGGAATTCCCATGGAAAATCTCCCTGTGCTGGCTTGTTTCCGCGGCCATCTGGCTCGCTGGACGGCGCTGGGGATTCCGCCATTGGGAGGGACTGGGCAGAGTCTCCGCCCTGGTCGTCGCCCTGGCGGTGCCTTTCCTGGAGGATGGGGCGCTCCTCATGGTCCCCCTCGCCGCCTTGTTCGCGGCGGTCCTGATTGCCCAGGGAATCCGGAAACTGCGCCTCCGTCACCTCAACGAGGGCGCCCTCCTGGCATGCTGGCTGGCAGTGGTGAAGTTCTTCGCCAGTGAAATGGACTTTTCGTTGAAGGGGATTCTTTTCCTGGCGATGGGAATCTGCCTGGTGGTTGTCAATGTGTCCTTTGTTCGCTACCGCAGGAGGAGGATGGGCCATGGGGAAAAGGCATAGGTTGCTCTGGTTGATTTTGGCCCTCTGCCTCCAGGGGGCGGCGGTCCTGTGGATGGTGGGACGCTATGAACTCATCCTCCGGCTGGGAACCGAGGTGCGCCTCCCCTGCCGCGCCTACGACCCCCGGGACCCCTTCCGGGGACGGTATCTTCGGATGAGCGTGGAAAAGAGCCTTTCCCTTCCCCCGGGAGGGGAGTATTCTTCCTGGGAACAGTCCCCACCCTATGCCAGGCTCGTCCCTGACGGGACGGACGCCAGGGGACTCACTCTCTACCGGGTGGCGGAGGTGGCCTCCTCCCCCGGGGCGGAGGGACTCTGGATGCAGTGCCTCCGGTGCCGGATAGGATATAGTTTCTTCCCCCAGGAAGAGAGGGAGAAGCAGGCGACGGTCACCGCCATCCTGGATTTCCCCGACCAGTTCTTCCTCCCGGAAAAGTTCGCCGCCCGGGCGGAGAAACTCTTCACCCAGGGCGATGGGGACGGAGTGGCCGTCTACAAAGTCTTGGGTGGTAGGGGGGTGCTTTGCGATGTCGAGGTCAGCGGGCTATCCCTGCTGTCCCGGCTCAAGGACGAAGAATAGAGAAGGCCTGGCTTCCTTCCTCCCGTATGCCGCAGGGCAGGGGAGGGGGAGCGGGACCGCTTTTTCACGCAAGCGCAAATTTGCGCACCACTCGCGCATCTGGAGGAAGGGAGTCAGTGTCGACAGGAAATAGGACGAAAGGAGAGGTTTTCCGCGGGTTGTTCACCCCGTATTTCCAGGGGCTCCTGAAAGAGAAGCGGGAAAAACTGGGGTTCAGCCTCCGCCAATTGGCCACCGCCTTGCGGGTGAGCTGGTCGGTCCTGCGAAACTGGGAGGAGGGAAAGGTGATTCAATGCCTTCCACGCCACCGGGAAAAACTGGCCCGCTTTTTCGCGGGGGAGTTGGATGAGGAGCTCCGCAACAGGAAAAAGGGCTACGGCTTGTCCAGGACGGAGGAGTATTTCCCCGTGGCGACCTTGGTGGAATATATGGGACGGGTGGAACGGTTCTACGGGGAGTTCAGGGGGGAACCCTCCCTAATGGAAAAAATGAGGGAATGCCTGAAGGAACTGATGCAAAGTTCCGCCCTGCGGCTTTGGAAACTTACCCAGAAAGATCCTCCCCCGCCAGAAAAGGGCGGAAAGGACGGAGGAAAAGAAATGGGAGAAGAAGGAGGAGGGAAGGCCGAATCGCTTCAGGTTGACCTTCCCGAGGATTGGGGGAAGCGGATGCAGGAACATCGGAAGGCCCTCGGCGTCAGTGCGAAGTGTGTCGCAAAACTCCTGCAGGTCAGCGGAATGACTATCCGGAAATGGGAGTCCGGACAGGTCCGGCGATGCCATCCCAGCTATCGGGAGCGGGTGGCCGCTTTCCTGGAACACCGCTACGATTACGCCCTTTGCGCCCTGGTTCCCTCGCGCCACCCGTTGAATCGACGGCTCCGCCAATCACCGCCCCCCCTGCAGGTGTGGTTTGCCAAAGTCTGGGTCCTCTATGGCATCGCCCTTGGACTGCCAGGGGAGGGGGAGCGCTTCCTGGAAGCCTTCCGCCAAGCCCTGGCGCAAATCCAGGAATGCCGGGAAATGGCCCAGAAGACGGGGCATGGGAAATAGGCCGCTATTATGCCCTAAAGGAGTGTTGCACTTTTTTGATAGTGACTTGTGTTTGTTATACTAAACGTCATAAATATCTGCGATTTTAAGAAGTTGGTGTATAGTATCT
>JAEDNB010000104.1 GCA_016302725.1 Lentisphaeria bacterium | reverse complement strand
TTTCCAAGCCAGAGTGGCGGAATTGGCAGACGCGCTGCGTTCAGGTCGCAGTGGGCTTACGCTCGTGAAGGTTCAAGTCCTTTCTCTGGTACCATTCTCAGACCCCCGGATCCTTTCGATTCGGGGGTCTTTTTTTGGCAAGGAGAGAATGGGAAACAACGGGAGGAAGAAAGATATCAACAAGCTTCCTCCAGCCTTTCCAGGGCGAGAGTGGCGAAATTGGCAGACGCCCGAGATTTAGGTTCTCGTGCCTTACGGCGTGCGGGTTCGAGTCCCGCCTCTCGCACCATCCTAAAATATTCTCTGCGCCTCGTCCACGGAGACAGGGCCTTCTCCCCACCCCCCGGACATGGAAGTCGGGAGGGAAGAAAGAAGGCAGGCAGAATGGGATAACGCCAGATGGGGGATCTCCATGGAAATCAACCCGGAATCCAAAGTGGGCGAGCTTTATGCCATGGACAAGGAAAGCGGAGAGGACTCCTTCCAACGTGTTGACCTGAAAGGAGAAAAGGGCTGGAAGACTCTCTGCGACTCCCTGGAAAGACTCGGGGGGGGGAAAAGCATGAACCCAACCACAAGGCGTCTTCGCCAAATCCCCCCCGCCCTCGTCCAGAATGGACGTGTCTCCTCTGCCGCATTTCGCCCCACGACAAAAGACGTTCAGCGATTGTCCGTATACAATGGAGATAAAATCGAAGTCCCGGAGGCATATAAACATTTTACCAGTTCCTTGCGATGCACTTCCCACGGAATTCTCTTCGTCACGGCAGAGGAATTCTCTGGGTGTCCTTGAAGATGATGAGACGTTCCCCGCCCATGCACTGGTGGATTTTCTACGGGAAAAGGGAATGGAGAGACAAGGAGAATATCAGAACGATTGAGAGACAAGGCCATGGCGCACGGATGGGCATACGGCCCAGCCTAGCGCCGCCTCCCCCTCCTCGGCAGTTCAATGAAACAGAACTACCTTGCGTTGAGATTGTCATATCAATGCGCCCATCCTCCATCCCATACCCTGGCTGCATTGCCAATGCTTACGCCGTTCTGCATTTGCCTTCACTCACCTCTTCTGGACAGGGTGGTCTTCACTCGTGACGGAGGGCTTCCATGGGGGAGAGTTTTGAGGCCCGGATAGCGGGGTAGATTCCGAAGATGACCCCTGTGGCCAGGGAGATGGAGAAGGCCAGGAGGATGGAATCTGGTTGAATCAGGGTAGTGAGTCCCGCCAGGTGTGTGACCGTCTTGGGGACTGCGATGCCCAGTCCGATTCCCAGGAGACCGCCGCAGAAGGAGAGGAGGAGAGCCTCGGTGAGGAACTGGACCACGATATGCCCGCGTGTCGCCCCCAGGGCCCGTCGGATTCCGATTTCCCGGGTGCGTTCCGTCACATTGGCCAGCATGATGTTCATGATGCCGATCCCCCCCACCAGGAGGCTGATGGCGGCAATGCTTCCCAGCACCACGTTGAAGATGCGCTTTGTCTGTTCCGCCTGCCGCAGGAGTTCCAGGGGGACGGTGATTTCGAAATCGGTCTTCCGGTGGGTCTGAAGGAGCGTCCCCCGGACGGCGGCGGCCAGGGGGACAACCTCCTCTTCCGAGGGGGCGGTGAGGGTCAGCTGGTGGAGTTCCACCTTTTCCAGGCTCATGGAGCCGCTCTCCCGGTTCATGATGACCTCTCCGAAGCGGCGTCGTGCGGAGGTGATGGGGATGTATACCTCGTAGATTTCCTTTCCCTGTCCGGGCTTTCCCGCCGCGGTTCCGGCCCCCTTTTCCAGGGCGGGGTTTCGTCGCACGCCCACCACTTGATAGGCCTGGGATCCCAGATAGAGATTTTTGCCCAGTGGAGGGTCCAGGGGGAAGAGCCTGTGGGCGGCGTCCTGTCCCAGCACGACCACATTTTCCGTGTCACGCACATCCTGTTCATCCAGGAATCGTCCCTGTGCCATGGCAGCCAGTCCATGGGGGATGGCCCAGGGGACCGTCCCGATGACACGCACGGGCAGGGATTCCTCCCCGTAGCGTGCCCGGCTCTGGATTTCCCGGGCTGGGATATGGATTTTCACCCGGGGGAAGAGTTCCCGGAGGCGGAGGGCATCCTCGTATTTCAGGCCATAGGCAGTCAGCAGGGAGCGCATTCCCCTGCCATTTCCCCCTCCATCCTCCTGGGGTTTCACGGAGCGGATGATGATGTTCTTGCTCCCCAGGCTCCGGATTTGCTCCCGTGCCTCGTGGGAGGCCCCCTCCCCAATGGCCAGCATACCGATGACGCTGCCCACACCGAAGATGATTCCCAGCATGGTCAGGAAACTGCGGAGCTTGTGCTCCACAATGCTCTCCAGCCCCAGTCGGACCACACGCTTGAGGTTATAGAGGAATCGGGTCATGGGTCTTGGAAGCGGGCGGGGGGAGCGGGGTTATCGTCTTTCATCCTTGGCGATGGCGCCGTCCTGGAGCCAGAGGATGCGTCCGGCGTGTTCGGCGATGGCGCGTTCGTGGGTGACGAGGATGATGGAGCGTCCCTGGGCGGCCAGGTCATCCAACACCCTCATGATCTCCAGTCCCGTGGCGTGGTCCAGGTTTCCGGTGGGTTCATCGGCAAAGAGCATGGCGGGGTCATTGGCCAAGGCGCGGGCGATGGCCACCCGTTGGCGCTGTCCCCCCGAGAGTTCCGCCGGGCGATGGTCCATGCGGTGTTCCAGGCCCACTAGCTTCGCCAATTCCCGGGAGCGCAGCCGGCTCTCCTCCTCCCGCCATCCCTGGTAGAAGAGGGGCACCTCTATGTTCTCCAGGACGGACAGCTGGGGAATCAGATTGAAGGACTGGAAGACGAAGCCGAACTTGCGTCCGCGCACATGGGAGAGTTGGCGGTCGCTCATCCGGGAGACATTCACCCCTTCCAGGAAATACTCCCCCGAGGTAGGGGTATCCAGGCATCCCAGGATGCTCAACAGGGTGGATTTCCCGGAGCCCGAGGTGCCCATGATGGAGAGGTAGTCCCCACGCGCCATGGAGAAGGAGATGCCGCAAAGCGCCCGCACCACCGTGTCCCCCATGGGGAACTCCTTCTTCAACTCCTCCACCCGCAGCACCTCCTCCCGGGGGGCGGGGGCTTCCGACGGGCCTCTCATGGGGCGCCTCCCGCCTGGACGCCCGATTCTCCAGGAGCCTCCTCCTCCTCCTCCTCCCCTCCCGAGGCGTCAGGGGGGCACATGAGCACCTGCTCCCCCGCCTCCAACCCCTGGACGACCTCCACAAAGGAGCGGCTGCGCCCCCCCAGGGACACCACACGGCTCTCCCCATTGGCCAGCAGGCAGCGGTGGCGCCCCTCCCCGTCGGTCTGCACCGCCTGGATGGGCACATAGGCCACCCCCTCCAGCCGGCGGACCAGAATCTCCACAGTGGCGGTCATGCCCGGGCGCAGATGGCTCCCGGATTCATCGAAATCAATCTTCACCGTATAGACCTTGGTGTCTGGATTGAGCCACTCGTCCTCCGCGCTGGGCAGGATTCCCTTGCTGGAGAGTTTGCCGGAGAAGCTCCTTCCCGGGATGGCGTCCAGAGTGATTCTGGCGGTTTGCCCCACCGTCAGCATATCGATCTGCGCTTCGGGGATGGAGACCTTCACCTGCATCTGGGAGAGGTCCGGCAGGGTGAAGACCACCTGTTCGTTGCGGATCTCCTTCCCTGGCTGGATGGGGCCGCTGTTGTCCCACCGGGGCAGTTTGGGGTAGACGACCATGCCGGTCATGGTGGCGGTGATGGTGCAGTTCCTGAGGGCCTCCTGGGCCTCCTCCAAGCGTTTTCTGGCCTGGGCCAGGGTCTGCTTGGCGGTGCGCAGTTTGGATTCCGCGGTGGTGAGCCGGATCTTGGCATTGGCCTGGGCGCGCTCCAGGGAGCGGCGGGACTCCTGCCAGGTGGCCCAGGCCTTCTGAAAGTCCTTTTCGAAATCGAAGCGCCGGAAGATCTCGTATTTGCCCTTGGTGGCCTCCAGGGACTTGCTCTGGGACTGCACATCCAGCTGGTCGTTCTCGTAGTCGTTTTTGCTGACGAACTGTTTTTCGAAGAGTTTCCGTGTGTACTCCAGGGTTTGTTCCGCCCGGTTGAGCTTGGTCTGGGCCAGTTCGATATCCCCCAGATAGGTAGTGAGGTTCAGCTTGGCGGTGCCATCCAGGTCGGGATGGTTCAGCAGTGCCGGGATATCCTGGGGTTCCTGGTTGGAAAAGGTGGCGGCCAGTTTGTCCCCCACCAGCTTCCGGAGGTCTCCGTGGGCATAGAGGACATCCAGTTCCGCCTTCCGGATGGCGCTTTCATTGTCGGAAATCTGGATGGCCAGGGTTTCCTCCGCCGTCACGGCGGAGGCCTGGGCATTTTCGAAGGCCGTCTGCCGTTCGTAGAGCTGGTCCTCCAAATCCTTGGCGTCGAACTGCACCAGCACCGTCCCTTTCTCCACATCCTCCTCCGTCACCATGGTGCCCTCCGGCACAATGGTGACAATCTTGGCGGGGCACCCCACCTTCTGCAGGATGTTGTTGGAGCGGGCCGTCTCCACGTTTCCGCTGGCCAGCACCGTGATGTCCAGGCTGCCTCGGGTGACCGTGTAGAGTTCCTGTCCCTTTGCCGTGCCGTCCCGGCGGCAGCCGGTGGCCAGGAAGGCGGCGAGAAGGAGGGAGGAGAGGGCAAGGAGTGGGATGTGCCTGGGCATGGATTTCCTGGGCAAGGGGGGGATTGTCTTCAAGGCATTTCCATCTGTTCGCACCAGAGGGTGCCGGGGTCCACGGGGAGTTCCTCCCGCTGGTGGAGCAGTTGGAGCCAGCAGATGCGGTTGCTGACCAGTTGCCGGGTCAGGGAGTTTCGGGCATTGGAGAGGTCGTCCTGGGCATCCAGGTATTCCCGGATGGCGATGCGTCCGTCCTCGAAGAGCATCCGCGTGTTTTCCACCCGTTTTTCCGCCAGGGAGACGGAGAGTTTCTGGATGGCGATGCGCTGTCGATAGGAGAGGAGGGTATTCCAGGTGCGCCGGAGGGACTGGGTGATCTCCTCCCGTGCCTGTTCCAACTCCCGTTCCTGGCGTCCCAGGTCAATCATGGCCCGGCGGAGGGCGATAGCCTGGGTGGTGCGGTCCAGGGGCAGGTCTGCGTCCAGGGCGGCGGAGAACTCCGCTTTTCCGAGCCTGGGGGCATGGATGCGGTTTCCCTGGGTTCCCCTGGCGGTGGCGGAGAGGGTCAAATCCAACTTCGCCCGCATGTCGTCCCGGGCGATTTCCACCGCCCGCCGTGCGTCCTCCAGGGCGTCCCGGGCGTTGGCCAGGTCCAACCGGTCCCGGAGGGCCTGGGCGACGGCCTCCTCCAGGGTGCAGTCCGGTTCCGGGAGGGAGGCGGAGAGGAGGACAGTCAAGTCCTTTTGGCTCAAGGCGATTTCCGTCTCCAGGGGGATGGCCAGGGCCACCTTGAGGGCATCCTTGGCATTTTGGATGGACTCCCGGTAGGAGACCAGGTTGGATTCTGCCGTCAGGAGTCGTTGCCGGGCCTGGTCCACGTCAATCTGTGTCACCCTTCCCCCTTCGCTCATGGCCAGGGAGCGGTCCTGGGAATATTTCAGGCTCTCATAGGTCATCTGCCCGATTTGGAGGTCCGCCTCGGCATTGAGGACATTGTAGTATTTTTCGGCGATGTCCAGGAGGAGAGCCTTGCGGGCGCGCACGTAGTTTCGCAGGGCATAGACCAGGTTTCGCTCCGCCTGGGTGAGGGGTTCCCGGGCGACCCGTTTTCCCGCGCCCGCCAGCAGGGGCTGGGTGAGGGTCAGGGAGGCCAGGGAGCCGATGTTCACCGAGCGGTCCCCGCTGCAGTATCGCAAGGTGGAGAGGGCCAGGGAGCCCGTCAGGCGTCCCCCCGCCGCCAGACGTTTGGAAAATCCCAGGGACTCTTCCGTGGAAAAGGTACTCTCCGACTCCGGGCTTTGCCGCGTGCGGAAAAGGAGGGACAGGTTGTGGATGGGATTCCACTCCCAGAGATGCTGCTGGCCCACCAGGGAAAGGGCGCTTTGGTAGAGGTTCTCCCGGGCATTCTGGTAACTGCGGCTGTGCTTGGCCGCCAACTCCAGGGCCCCCTGCAAGTCCAGGGAGAGGACGCCCTCCGGCAACCCCTCCTCCGGCGGGCGCCAGGGCCGATAGCCGTCAATGGACAGCGCCTCCGGGGTCGCCCCCTCCCCCAGGGCCGGCGCCGTCGCCTCCCCCAGAAGCCGCCCCACCCTTCCATCCAACTTCACCAGGCGGCGTTCCGTGGTGCACGCTCCCAAGAGAAGCAAGGCACCGCACAGGGGAAGAAGACGGGGGAAACGGGGCATGGGGGAAGAAAGGAGGAAAAGGAATCCAAAAAAGGGCAGAGGGAGAAGAGGCCAAGGGAAAAGATAGCCTATCCTCCAGATTCTGCCCTTCCTCCCCCTCGCTTCCTTCCTTCCCAGCCTACCGGTATGGCCTCCCGGCACCTTGGAAGGCCTCCGCATTCTTCTGCAGCATCCAAATCTCTTTCAGTCCCTCCTGCAACAACACCAGGACGAAGAAGTACCCCACCGCAAACATGATGGCCTGTTTCAGCAGGAATTCATCCTCCAACAGTTCGCTGTTGTTGAACATGTGAAGACCCACCCCCACGATGAAGGGGAGCAGGAACTTCGTATTGAAGATTTTGTTCACCAGGGGAATCTGGAGTTCCTTGACCCGCCAGAAGGCAACCCCCGTCAAGGCCGTGGACAGGGCATGGCCCACCAGGGAATGGAACGCCCGAAACCACATCACGCCGTGCGCCAACATTTCTTCCTGCTGCAGGAGGACGGTGAAGAAGTAGTGTCCGTCTTCCAGGATGGCGAAGCCCGTTCCCACGGCGGCGCCCAGGACAAGCCCGTTGATTTTGTAAGGGTATCGCTTGTTTCCCGCGAAGAAGCAGAGAGCCAGCAGTTTTGTCGTCTCCTCCAACGGCCCGGCCCAAATCGGGTCATCACTGGTGATGATTTTTTGGAAGAGCAATGTGAAGAAAACACTCAAGAAGCCACCGACGGCCAAACACTTTCCCGCTTGCACCAGGGAGATGTTCCGAGGGGAGTTCATTTCCCAGAAGAGCAGCATCACGGCACACTGCAACCCCACGATTCCCGTCAGGAGATAAGGAAAGATAAAGGCCGGCCCCAGGTCTTCCGCCCGCCAGACAAGAAGGGAAGCGGAGAGGAGGGTGACGATGGCGACCCGAAGGAAGAGCCAGGGGGCGGGCCAGGTGGTGGAGATGGCGGAGAGAGGAGGGGTGGTGGCGGGGCTTCCCACGCAGCAGAGGTTTTCCGTCTCCTCCCAGGTGTGATGTTTGAAGAGCTGGCCCAAGACTCCGGAAATCCCCTTGACCTGGAGTTTCTCCATGTCCAACCCTTTCAGGGCCGCGTCCGCGGCCTGTTTCAGCCCATCCTTGATGGCCTCCGAACTGCCAGGCGCGGCGGAATTCGGTCCGCCCATGGGAGCCCCGCCGGGATACCCTCCGGGCCTTGTTGGCCCGCCCATGGAATTGGGCTGGGGAGCG
>JAEDNB010000103.1 GCA_016302725.1 Lentisphaeria bacterium | reverse complement strand
CCCCCCCCCCCCCCCCCCCCCCCCCCCCCCCCCCCCCCCCCCCCCCCCCCCCCCGGCTTTGGGCGAGAGTAGGGACATCCGCAGTAGGTTTGGCGGTAGAGTCCCAGTTGTCGGGAGAGGATGGTGCTTCGGAGGAAGCCGTTTTTCTTCTTGAAGTCGTAGGGCTGGAAATGGGGGAAGGCGCTTCCCAGGGAGAGGAGGAGCCGGGAGTTTTTGTGGGGACTCACGGTGAGGGTGGTGGCGAAGGACCAGCCCCTGCGGGCGGCGGCCGCCGCCGTGCGGGAGAGGCTCCACCGGAAGCATTGGCGGCACCGCTCCCCCCGCTCCGGCTGGCTTGCGTAGTCGGGGCACAGGCGGGAGACGAAGCGGGTCCACAGGTCCGGACGATAGGGATCCACCAGGACCTCCCCGATGCCAAAATGGCCGGCCACCTGCCGGAGGGCCTCCAGGCGCCTCTGGAACTCCTCCTGGCTGTCCAGGTTGGAGTTGGAGAAGAAGAGGGCGACCCGCCGTCCCTCCTCCATCAGGCGCTCCAGGCAGGCGGTGGCGCAGGGGCCGCAGCAGCAGTGCAGGAGCAGGGGGGCGCCGGGGGCGGGGAGGTCAGGGGAAGACGGGGATGTTCTCGTAGACGGCATTGAGGTAGCTGATGGTCTCGTGGGCGCTGGTGCGCACATCCACCACGATTTTCACCCGGTCCATCTCCTGGGGCACGTTGTCCAGGGGCATCACCAGCCGCGCCCCCTTCCGGAAGATGCCCGTGGCCTCCAGGTTGAGGGTCATGCGGTTGTTGGGGACGTCCAGGGTCACGTTCTGGATTTCGTACATGCTCCCCTCCGGGCGGATGAGGGATTCCTTCAGGAAGACGAGAAAGGCGCGCACCCCCTTGTCCTGGCAGAGGCGCCCCACCTGGAAATCCTGGGGATTTTTCAGGCCGCGGATGGTGGGGAGGGCCTTGGGGGGGGCGGCCACCACCTTCCGGGGGAGCACCATGCCTTCCCGGTCCACCAGCAGGTCCGGGAGCCCTGTGGCGGGATGGAAACGCAGGATGGCCACGGGCACCCTGGGGATGGCCTGGATGCGCAGGGTGTTGGGGTAGATGCGCCGGATGCGGGTCTCGGCCACCTGGGGGTTGTCCTTGAGGAAGTCCTGGAGTTCCCCCAGGGGGAGGGTGGGGAGGTAGGACTCCTCCAGGCGGATGTTGCAGGCCTCCGCCGCCCTCCGCAATTCCTCCTGGAGTTCTTCGCTGGCCTCCGGGAATTCCAGCCTGGTGAGGAGGAAGGCGGGATTTTCCAGGTAGAGTTTCCTCACGCAGAGGCGGCAGGCCAGGAAAAGCCCGGCCAGGACGGCAAGGAGGAGGAGGCCGCCCAGGCAGAGGCGCAGGGGCAGGGTCAGGCGGGGGGCGGGGGTGGCTTTTGGAGTGTTCTTGGGAATGCTGGCCATAGGCGGGGGAAAACCGGGAGGCCCCGGGAAAGGGGGCCTGCGCCGGGGGAGGGGCTAGGGAAGGGGCACCGCCCCCAGGTCGTATTCGCTGGCCCGGTTGACCTTCACCGTCAGGAAGGTGCCGGGCTTGAGGACGGTGCGGGGAGGCGCCTCCACCACGACGCTCTGGTCCACCTCCGGGGCGTCGCCGGCGGAACGGGCCAGCCACTGACGCTTCCCCAGGGACTCCTCCACCAGGACGGTCATGGTGGTGCCCAGCAGGGCACGGTTCTTCGCCGCGGAGATCTGCTTCTGGAGGGCCAGCAGCTTGTCCCTCCTGGCCTCGGCGGTGCGACGGAGGACCTTGCCCTCCTGGATTTCGTAGGCGGGTGTGCCGGGTTCCGGGGAGAAGGCGAAGGCCCCCAGGCGGTCGAAGGAGAATTCCTTGACAAAGTCCAGCAGTTCCTGGAAGGCCTCCGGGGTCTCCCCGGGATATCCGGTCATGACGGTGGTGCGGATGGTCATGCGGGGGTATTTTTCCCGGATGCCCTTCAGGAGGGCGCGGGTCTTCTCCCCGTCCATCCCCCGCCTCATGGACTTGAGGATGGCGCTGTTCACATGCTGGAGGGGGACGTCCAGATAGGGCACCACGTGGCGGGAGTTGCCCAGGGCCTCCAGGACCTCCTCCGTGAGGTGGAGGGGATGGGTGTAGAGCACCCTCACCCAGAAGTCGCCCTCCAGGGCGTCCAGGGCCTTCAGCAGTGCCGCCAGGGAGCCCCGTGGGGCGAGGTCCAGCCCGTAGGCGGTGGTGTCCTGGGCGATGAGGTTCAGTTCCCGCACCCCGGCGGAGAGGAACTGGCGGCATTCCGCCAGGATGGAGTCCATGGGGCGGCTCCGGAGGTTGCCCCGGATGCCCGGGATGGCGCAGAAGGCGCAGCGGTGGTTGCACCCCTCGGCAATCTTCACGTAGGCATAGGTGTCGGGGGTGGACTGGATGCGGGGGGTGTTTTCGTCATAGAGCCACTGGGGCCGTGCCGTGGGGATGGCCAGGCGGGGTTCCGCCGGGGCTCCGCTCTCCGCCTTTTCCACCAGGTCCGCCAGGAGGCGATGCACCTGGGGGACGGCGTCCACCCCCATCCAGCAATCCACGCCGGGATACTTTTCCGCATATTGGGGGGCGCTTCTCTGGGCCAGGCATCCCCCCACCACCACCAGGCGGAGCATGCCCTTGCGCACGCCGCGGCGCTTCCAGGCCAGGGCGTCCCGGATGGCCTCCTCCGCCTCGTCCCTGGCGGACTGGATGAAGCCGCAGGTGTTGATGAGGATGACATGGGCTTCCTCGGGGTCGTCGGTGAGATAGATGCCGTTGGCGGCCATGGTGCCGCACATCACCTCGGCGTCAACCAGGTTTTTGGCGCATCCCAGGGCCACCACGTGGACCACCAGGGGTTCTTGGGTCAGGGAATCAGGGGACTGGGTCATGGGAGGGGGGGGTTACAGGGCTGCGGCGAGGACGGCCAGGAGAAGGACCCCCGCCGTGGCCAGGAGGCGGTTGGCGGGGTAGTCCCTGGGCGTGGTCCGGTATTTCTTCAGGCGCGGCGCCAGGAACAGGAGGATGAGGAGGAAGAGGAGGGCCCGGAGGAAGGGCATGTTTCCCGCGCCGGGGGAGAAGAGGGCGGGGAGGACCGTGAAGAGGAGGAGGGCGCCCCCGCCCAGGAACCAGCCGCCCCGCTCCGGATAGTCCTCCTTCCGGGGAAGGGAGGAGAGTTCGGCCCCCAGGGTGGCGCCCAGGGCGAGGATGGCAGGCAGCCAGCAGGCGCCCCCGCAGTGCAGGAGAAGGAAGAGCCCCGCCGGCAGGAGGCATTGGGCAGGCAGGTCGGCGGGGGAGGGCCCCCCGACGCCCTGCCCGAAGCGACGGCGGAACAGGGAGGCCATGTCCGGGTATCCGCAGCGGGTCAGGTAGAGGTGCAGCAGGAGGATGGCCGCCGTCCCCAGGGCACTGGCCGCCAGGTTCGTCCGGAAGAGGGCCCGGCAGAGGAGGGCCACGACCAGGTGGAGGAGGCCCAGGAAGGCGTACACAGCCGTCTGCCAGAAGAAGGGGACGGGGCTGTTGTCATCCCGCCCCGGGGGCAGCGCCTGGATTCTTGTGCACTTGCCCAAGGCCTTCAGGAAGGAGGTGAGAATGGGATTCATGGCGGTGGCTCCAGGTGGGGGTGGAAAGGGGGGAATCAAGGGGCGTCAGGCTGCGGGGGCTGCCGGAGGCCCAGGTCCCCGAAGGGGTAGGGCAGGGGATTTCCCTTGAGCCCGAAGAGGCTCTGGTAGATTTCCAGGAAGAGGTGGACGTCGTAGGCTTCCCAGGAGGCCATGGCGCCGGCGAGCATCTGGCAGAGGTAGAGTTGGAAGATTTGCTGGTCGTGGAGGGGGCAGAGTTCGTCCTGCCGGGTGAGTTGGCGGCTTTGCCAGCCCTGTTCGGGGAGGCAGACCCAGTCCCCGTGGGTGAAGCCGATGAAGCCGTTGCAGGTGGCGATGGTCACTGGGAGTCCCCGGGGGGTGGCCAGATGGCGGCAGAGGGTGGAGAGCACCAGGGGGGAGGCCCCGCCGTCCCCGTCCAGCACGTCCCCGATGAGATAGTCCTCGATGGCAAGCCAGGGGAGGGGGGGGACGAAGAAATCCATGCGCTCCATGCTCTGGCAGAGTTTGGAGAAGGTGAGGGGGCCGCGGATGCCCTTTTTGAACTCCGTCTCCAGGGCGGTGAGTTGTTCCTGCAGGAAGGTGAGGGAACTGCTGGTGTCGTAGAGGAGGTCGATGCGCATCATGCCGTCCAGGGCGGAGAGCCTGGCCTGTTCGTAGTCCTGGACCAGTTGACGGAGGATGGCGTCCTGGTGCAGGAGGGTGCCCAGTTGGTGGGCCCGTTTCCGGACATTTTTGTCGGCGGTGTCCTGGAGGGTGGCCAGGGACTCCTCCGCCTTCCCGCTTTTCAGGATGCACTCCATGGCCAGGGAGGCGACTTCATTGTCGCTGTCTCCGAGGAGCGCCTGGGCGGCCTGGAGCCGGGAGGAGGGGGAAGGTGCGGGGGAGTCGGGCATGGTGTTCAGGGGGCGGAGGGGCGGGTGTCGTAGTGTTCCTTTTGCAGGAGGATTTGGCGGATGTACTCCCGGGTTTCGGGGTAGGGGATTTCCTCCAGGGGAAGGGGGGTGTCCGGGGTGGCGGGGCGCCATTCCCGGAGGACCGTTGCGGGGCCTGCGTTGTATTCCGCCAGGGCCAGGACCAGGGCGGAGTGGTAGCCTTCCCAGCGTCGGAGGGCGCGGGCGAGGTACCAGCATCCAATTTCCAGGTTGAGTGCGGGGGCGAAGGCCCTGCCCCTTCCCGGGGGGGGGCAGCCATGGGCCGCCGCCCAGTCCCGCATGGCGCCCGGCGTCAACTGCATGAGGCCAATCTCCCCCTGGGAGCCTGTCGCCTCCGGGCGGAAGCGGCTTTCCTTCCAGACCACTGCCTGCACCAGGGAGGGGGGGAGGCCATGGCGCAGGGCCGCCTCCTCCACCAGGGGGGAAAGGGCCTCCTCCCCCTGGGGCCAGCGTCCTCCGCCGGGGGGAAGTGCGCAGGGGGCAAGCCCCAGCAGAAGAAGCAGGGAAAGGAGGGGGAGCGGGAGGGAGGGTGGGGTGCGGGGGGGACGGCGCGGATGCCGCATGGGAGGGGGCGTGGGTTACCGGCGCCCTGTGGAGCCGAAGCCGCCCTCCCCCCGGTCGCTGCACTCCAGGGTGTCCGTCAAGACTACCTGGACCTGGGGGAGCCGGAAGAAGAGAAGTTGGGCGATGCGGTCGCCCCGTCGGATGGGGAAGGGGGTCTTTCCATGGTTGACAAGGAGCACCTTCACCTCCCCCCGGTATCCCGGGTCGATGGTGCCCGGGGTGTTGAGGACTGTCACCCCATGTTTCAGGGCCAGGCCGCTGCGGGGGCGCACGTCGGCCACGAAATCCTGGGGGAGCTGCATCTTCACGCCGGTGGGGATGGCCTTCCACTCCCCCGGGGCGAGGAGTTCGTCAACCCGGGAGCGCAGGTCGAAGGCGGCGTCGGAGTCGTGCTGCCTGGCGGGGGTGAGTTCCCGGTCCTCGGGGGCGATTTGGAAAAGGATGGTGTCAACCATGGTTTTTCAGCCTCATGTAAAGGGGGTAGAACTGCTCCTCGAAGCGGGAGAAGAGGCCGTAGTCCCGGAGTTTCGCCCCCAGGCGGCGGGCATCCTCCAGGGTGCGGCACTCCTGGAAGTCCCGCTGGATTTCCTGGAGGATCCCCTGGGGCACGCCGTCGTCCATCCGGAAGAGGCCCTGTCGGGCGAGGTTCCGGGCGTGGGCGGGGAGGGACTTTCGGACCATCTCGGTGAGGAAATGCATCAGGGAGACCTCCCAGGCGTCGTCCGGCCCCACCAGGACTCCCCGCAGGGCCTCCCAGTTGTCCTGGGCCTCGGCGGCGGCCTGTTCGGCCACCTCCATGGGGTTGCCGCTGACATGCTCTTCCTTGTGTTCGTTCTTGCCGAAGCGCAGCCCGTATTCCAGGAAGCGTGCGTTCACATCGCGGGAGACCACCTCCTCCAGATATCGCCTGGCGTCCTCGCCGAAATTGTCCGTGAGGCGCCTGGCGAAGTAGGCGGGGGTGATGATGCGCGGCCGTTCGGCGGTCACCTCCCCGGTCCTGATGGTAAGGGCACCTGGACGGTCCAAGTCCTCGGAGACCACCAGGTACTCCACGCGGGATGCGCCGAAGGTCTCCAGCAGTTTGTGCGGCATGTAGACGATTTTGGTGGAGCGTGCCGCGAACCAGATGTCTTCGTAGGTGCTCATGGGGAACGGGAGACAGGGGAAAGGGGGGGCTTCCCTCGCGGGGGGAGGGGCGCCTGGGAATCCGTCAAGGGGGAGAATATAACCGACTTGCCCTATTCCCCCCGCGGGGAAGGGCTTCCCGGAAAGCGGTTTGTCGGGGGTTTCCCCGGGGGGGCGTTCCCTGTCAGGGGGAGGGGGGCCTGAGGCCCTGGGCGAAACGCTCCCTTCCCGTCAAGTCCCGGAGGATTTTCACCTCCCTGTAGCCGTTTGCCAGGAGGGCCTCCCGGAGGGCGTCCCCCTGGGTTTCCCCCATTTCCAGGAGGAGGGCGCCCCCGGGTTCCAGCCAGGGAAGAGCCTGCCGGATGATTTTCTCCTCCAGTTCCCGCCCCTCCTCCCCGGCCTCCAGGGCCATCCGGGGTTCATAGTCCCGGATTTCCCGGGGCAGCGCCTGGTATTCCTCGGGGGAGACGTAGGGGGGATTGGCGGTGATGAGGGAGAAGCGACGGGAGGGCGGCAGAGGGGAGAAGAGGTCGCCCTGGAGGAATTGGCACCGCTCTTCCAGGTGGAGGAGGGCGCAGTTCCGCCTGGCCCAGGCCAGGGCGTCGGGGGAGAGGTCCACGCCCACGCCCTGGAGTCGGGGGCGGGCATGGGCCAGGGAGAGGAGGATTGCCCCGGAGCCCGTGCACAAATCCAGGGCCCAGGCCTGGGCGGGGCCCCTTTCCAGGTGTTCCAGCGCACGTTCCACCAGGAGTTCGGTTTCGGGGCGGGGAATCAGGGTGCCGGGGCCCACCTCCAGTTCCACCTGGTAAAACTCCACGGAACCCACCACGTATTGAAAAGGCTCGCCGGAGCAGCGGCGTCGAATCCATTCTTCCAGCAGGGCCCCTGGGGGGAGCCCCCGCCTGGCGCCCTCCCGGGGGGCGAGCCGCTCCATCCAGCGGCCCTCCTGGAGGGCGTTCTCCACGCCCGCCTCCCGCAGGGCCCTCTGGGCCGGGGAAAGGGGAATCATTCCTCCCCCCCATGGCGCCCATCCGCGAATTTCTGGTGGTAGAATTGCCGGATGTGGTTCCAGCCCTCCCAGGCGGAGTCGCAGAAGTGGAGCAAATCCAGGTCCTCCGGGGAGATGAGGCCTTCCTCCACAAAGCGCTCCCAATGGATGAGCCCCTTCCAGAATTCACTGCCGAAGAGGAGGATGGGGATTTTGGGGACGATGCCGGTCTGGACGAGGGTCAGGGCTTCGAAGAGTTCGTCCATGGTGCCGAAGCCGCCGGGGAAGCAGGCCAGTGCAGCCGCCCGCTTCATGAAATGCATCTTCCGGATGGCAAAGTAGTGGAAGCGGAAAT
>JAEDNB010000102.1 GCA_016302725.1 Lentisphaeria bacterium | reverse complement strand
TCCTCCCCCAGGGTCCTGGCCCAGCTGGATACCGGAAACGCCATGGAAGCCGGTGCCACCGTCATGGAGGAAATGGCCCGCCTGGAAGGACGATGCCGCTCCGTCCACGCAAAGCCCTACAGCCTCGCCAAAGGATTCGACCCCGTCATCGGCGAGGACGACTGCCCCTGGAAGGAACTGGTGGCCCTCTGCCGCAAAAAACAGGAAACCGACTGGTTCGTCATCGAATACGAATCCCCCGCCTTCCCTCCCCTGGAAGCCATGGACCGATGCCTCAAGGGACTCCGCAAGTTCCTGGATTGACAGGACGGTAGAAAATAATTGACCACGGACCGGCCGGGCCATGCACCCCATGGCCCGGCCTTCTTTTTGCCCCCGCTAAACCCCGCCCCCCCCCAGGAAGGGATGAAAAATCTGTCCAATTTTGAAAAAAAAAAAAATGGATTGAAATTTTTCCGATGTGTGGTTTATTAGTGTGCTAAAATTCTGCTAATACGATTCATTTCTTTGCTTCTGTATGCTAATACGATTCACGAGAACCTGGGAGGTTTTCCGCGTGAAGGTATGGATTGGCTGGGGAAGTGTTTTTTGTGTGTGTTCTGTTGGAGGAGGCCTGCCATGAGGAGCCAATGTCGTCTTGTCCATTTTACCCTTTGTGAACTGCTTGTCGTCGTCGCCTTCCTGGCGGTCCTGGCGGTCTTGGGGATACCCGTCTACAGCGACAGCCTGTCCAAGGCGCAGGGAGTCACCTGCGGCGGCAACTTGAAGGCCATGGGGATGGCGCTGTCCATCTATTCGGACGACAATGACGACGTCCTGTTGCCGGCCATTCGGATTTACGAGCAGGATCCCATGCAGAACTGGCTGTATTTCCTCCACTATTCCCATGGTCTTCCCAACGAAGGGCTGATGTGTCCCCAGGAGCGGGACACCTTTGCCTTTGGGGAGATTCCGCCCAACGTCCGTCCCCGCATGGGCTTTTCCTACGGGATGCACTACGAGGGCGTCTCCGACAACTACAACTCCCTCCATCCCCGGTTCACCCGTCGCCAGCAGCGGGAGCATGGCCAGGTCCCCAGCGACCACATTTGGCTCGGGGACTCGGCCACGGACACCCTGGGTCGCCATCCCGCCGTCAAGGAGGGCTGCAGCGCCCTGCTGTCGGCCCATGGCGGCTACTATGCGGAGGGCGAGGTGCACGAGGGCAACGGATGGTATCCTGTGAGCGTGCGCCATGGGGGCGCCGCCAACCTGCTGATGTTCGACGGGCATGTGGAGTCCCTGGCCGGCCAGGAGTTGTTTGCCGGGGACCTGGCGCATTGGAAGCCCATGTTCTACGACTGGAAGTGGCAGGACAGAAAATAGGGACGGGACAGGAGGTTCATGATGGCGAGACGATTTCTTTTTTCCACCTTCCTGGGGCTTTTCCTGGGGCTTTTCCCCACCCTGGGGGAGGCCCGGGAAATCCTCCTCCAGCGGGACCAGGAGCTGCCCGTCTATTTCCTGGACGAGGCGCCGGAGATTGACGGCGAAGGGAAGGAGGGCTTCTGGGAGGGGGTGCCCGCCATCCCCATGCACCTCTCCGGCAAAACCGCCTTCGAGACGGGGCGCACCGAGACCGCCTATCCTGCGAAGGTGCGCCTGGCCCACGACGGGACTTTCCTCTACCTCTTCGTCGACGCCGTCAATCCCGCGGCCCCTGGCGGCGAGCCTGGCAAGGATTGCTGGGAGCGGGACGGCATGGAACTGGTCTTCTCCACCCAGGCGGGAAAGGCCTCCAGCGCATGCCAGGTGATTTTCCTGGACCGGTTCGGGCAGCTCCAGGTCGCCCCCCGCAATGCCTCCGGAATCTCCCTGGACAAGGCGCGTCTCCGCTGGAAGACCGTGCAGCGCCAGGGAGCCTGGTCCACGGAACTGGCCATTCCCCTGGCGGACCTGGCCATCGGCCCCCAGGGAATCTTCCATGCCTTCCTGGGGCGGGGCAACTATGAGCAGGAGGAGATTTCCGCCTCCACCCCCGGCGTCACCTCCTTCCATGACTGGCAGGCGACCCGCCCCTGCCGGCTCCTCCAGGCCCCCCTGGCCCTGGCCCTGCCCGACACCTTCCCCTGCGATTCCCGCCGCTTCGCGGGAACCCTGGCCTTCCACAACTACGGCAAAAGCCCCGTGGAAGGGGAACTGCGGGTCTGCCGCAGCGAAAAGGCCTACGACTCCCTGGGGGAGGTCCTCTTCCCCACCGGGGACCACGCCTGCCAGGCGGAATTCTCCCTGGTGAACCATAGCCTCCCCTTCTGGCTGGAAGTGCGGGGGCGGGACGGACGGCTCCTCTGGCGCACTGCGGAATACCGGTATGCGGGGGACTCCCTCCAAAGCGTCGTGGAAGCCCTTCCCGCCTATTTCCAGCAAACCGGGCACCCCTATTTCCAGGAACTCCACCGCCGCCTTTCCCGGACGGAAGAGCAGGTGGCGGTCTACCGGGCAGAGGAAAAGACCCTGCGCCGCTTCCTGGCACCCCTCCGCAACGGACGCCCGGAACTGCTGGAAAAGCCCTTCTATTTCTACACCGCCACCAGCATGGCCAAGGACGCCTCCAGCGCCATCCTGCCGGAAACCCTGCCCCTGCCCCAGGAGGTCTCCCTGTCCGCCGCCAAGGGGGAAACCGTCAATTTCCAGGTGCGGGTGCTTCCCCTGGACAAGCCGGTCCGGGGATTGACCGTCAAGGAATTCTACCTCTACGACATCCCCCAGGCGGGCCTGAATGCCTATCGCATCCTGGACCTCCTCCTGCCTGGGGACGGCGTCTTCCCCGACCCCTTGAGCAGACACCTGACCGTGGACCTGACGCCGGAAATGAACTCCGCCACCTATTTCTTCTCCCTCTCCATCCCCCGCTCCCAGCCGGCGGGCACCTACACGGGAAGCCTGGTCCTGGCGGACGGGGAAGGCCATGAGCAGACCTGCCCCGTCTCCCTCAAGGTCTGGGACTTCGCCCTGCCCGATTCCCCCCGGATGTTCGCCGTCATCAGCTACGTCGCCAAGGCCTCCCCCCTCTACCGCCAGGAGTTCCCGGAAAAGAACGAATACCAGTTGGACAAGATGTTCCGGGAACTCATCACCTCCTACGGCTTCATGCCCTTCAAGGGATGCAGCCACCCAGACTACCTGGACCAGGAACATATGCGCCTCTACGACGACTGGAGGGACCTGGAACGCCGCTTCCACATGGTCCACCTGGGCTCCCTGCCCTGGTACTACGACTGGCTGAAAGGCTTCTACGAATACGACAAGAACCGGGAATACCAGACCGCCCAGGAATACACCCGCAGCCGAATCCAGGAATTCGAGGCCCTCGCACGCCAACTCCGGGACCAGGGCGCCAACATGGACAACGCCTTCGCATACTACGATGAACTGGAGTCCCCGGGACACCTCACCCGCATCGGACGCTCCCCCGACAACTCCGAAAGCCTGGGGCTCCTGAAGGAACTGAAGGAAAGGACGGGCCTGAAACTGTTCACCTGCTTCTGCTTCCCCAACGAAGGGGATGATGTCCCCGCCGCCGAAGCCGTCGTCGACCTCTTCCTCTTCAACAGCAACTACTTCCCTGAGGGCACCAAGCCCCTCTGCGACATCGAGGGGCTCAAGGCCCGGGGAAAGCGGGTGGGCTGGTACTGGAACGTGGACAAGTCACCCCTCTCCTTCAACATGGCCAACTGGCCCGACAACGTGGGGTTGCGCACCCATTTCCACAAGATGCACCGGCTGGGGCTGGAATACACCCTCCTGTGGGGCCTGTGCTCCAGCGTCCTGGAGCGCGTCGACCGCACAGGGCATCCCTGGGTCTCCACACACCCCGGCGGGGTGGACGGGCTCCTGGCCTATCCCGAAGACGGGGGCCTGGTCCCCTCCCTCCGCCTGGAACTGCTCCGGGAAAGCGACAACGACGGGCGCCTCATCACCCTGGCGGAGGAACTGGCCGAAAAAGCCCCCGGCTCCCCCGCCGCCGCCCGCATCCAGGAAATGCTGCAAGACGACCGCTTCTTCGCCAATCCCCGGAAATGCAGCCTAACCCCCCGGGAAGTCCTGGATTTCCATGATGAACTCGGCTCCCTTATGGAGGCACTGACCAAATGACCACTCCCAATCCCTTCTTCGAAAGCGCCCGCCGAAACCTCCGCTGGTTCCGGGAATCCCCCATCATGGCCGGCGGAGGCACCTGGGGCGTAGGCGAACGGCTCGTGCTCACGGAAGACAACGACGCCCTGGAGAAAATCCGGGCGCGCTTCCCCGTCTTCCTCCCCTACGCCCCAGGGCTGGAGGTGCTGGAACAACGGCGCAGCGACTGCAATTTCCAGGCGGCGCTCCTCTTCTGGCTGGCGGGGAAAATCCTCCCCTCCCAGGAGGACCAGAAGACCGCCCGGGACCTCCTGGATTTCCTCTATTTCCGAAGCGGACTGCTGAACAAGACCGACGAACGCTCCGTCATCGGCGGCTGGACCTGGACCCATATCCAGCGGAATTTCAACCTGTGGATGGACGACAACGCCTGGTGCAGCGTCATCCCCTTCCTGCTGGCCAAGGGGGAACCCGAACTGGACGAGCGCTACAACCTGCGGAAATGGGCGGGCCTCCTGGCCTCGGACCTGCGGCGGATGTTCAACCGCGCCTTCGACCCCGCCAAGGAAAAGGACATGGAAGACCCGGAGAAGACCTACGCGGGAAAACTGGAGCACCCCCACTGGGCGGCCCCGGTGCAGTGCGCCCTGGCGCTCTACCTGGAACGCCTGGACCCCGCCTCCGGGGAATACGCCGCCGTGGAGGACGCCATCCTGCGCTACCTCCATTTCCTGGACAGACGCCTGGCCACCTACAATGCCAGTGAACTGTGCTACCTCATGCTCCTGGCCGGCGTGATGATGTTCGTCCCCCTGATGGAAGCCCGGGGCAGGGACCTGGCCCGGAGGACCTACGCCGAACTGGAACGCCGCATCGTCGGCAACCCCTACGGCATCCTCCCCGCCGAACATGACGAAGCCCCCATCGGCCCCGAAAAGGCGGACTTGATCTACACCGTCAATTTCTGCATGACCGGCCTGGCCCTGGCCGCCCTCCACGACACCAACTACCTGGAGCCCGCCCGGAAAATGGCACTCTTCCTGGCGGAAATCCAGGACGACGGCAGCGAACGCCCGGAACTGAAGGGATGCTGGCGCGGCATGTACGACTGCAAGACGCGCTCCTGGGGCGGCGGCAACCGCTACGAGGGCGGCGCAGGCAGCATCTACAGCGGCTGGACAAACGCCCCCATCGCCATCGCCCAGCTCCTGGTGGGCTGGCGGACGGAACATCCCGACGCCCCCTCCAACGGATTCCTCTCCTGATTTCCCTTTTCCCCTGAACGCCTTCCCCCAGTCCACCCCACCCCCAATAGGAAAGCCCCATGCACAAAAGAGCCTTCACCCTGATTGAGCTGCTCGTCGTCATCGCCATCATCGCCATCCTGGCCGCCATGCTGCTGCCCGCCTTGAGCAAGGCCAGGGAAAAGGCCCGGGCCATCTCCTGCACCAGCAACCTGCGGCAACTGGGCCTGAGCCTCTACATGTACTCCGACGACAACGCCGACTACTACCTGCCCCCCTTCTACCTGATTCCCGCAGACCTGAACGCCTCCTGGATCCAGTTCCTGTCCGAGGAATACAACGTGTCGGCCAAGTCCATGGTCTGCCCCGCCGCCAATGGCGCCATCCCCGTCGACCAGAAGACCCTGCCCGCCGGAGTCAACTCCCTGCGGCGTCACTCCTACGGCTTGAACGTGAATGCGGTGATTGACTCCTACAACACGGCCCACAATTCCTTCACCCGCAGCACACTCCTGGCCCACAAGCAGAATCCCTCCGCCCACCTCTGGGTCACCGACTCCGAACCCAACCCCACCGGCGCCACCGCCGGCGTCTTGAGCGACCGCACCGACATCGTCTCCTACGAGGGCGGATACTTTGAAGACGGTACGGTGAAGAACGGAGGTGGCTGGTATCCCGTCTCCATCCGCCATGGCAAGCAGGCCAACGCCCTGATGTTCGACGGACACGTGGAGGCCATCACCGGGCAGAACCTCATCGAGGACACCGGAAACATCTGGAAGCCCCGCTTCTACGACTGGAAGTGGTTCGACAAGGAATAGCCCCCCGCTTCCACACTCCATCCCGGGGAAGGGAAGGGCCTCGCCCCCCTTCCCCGGTTTCGTTTCCGGAGAGGCCCTGCCGTGGAAACACACGGAGGACACGAAGTTTTTTAAACACGGAGAGCACGGAGGGTTGGCCCATGCTCCGCATGGACCAACCGGGGATCCTTTTACGTTAAGTCGTTTGGTTCTAGAAATCTAGAAATCTAGATTCCAATAGGTCCAAAGGGGTTATCGAAGTATGAGAACGTCTTTTCGGAGGCGAAGGCCTCTATCGGTCTGGAGGCATCGCAGCCCCCCGCCGCAGCCCCCTTCCGTGCCCTCCGTGTAAAAAAACGTGTTTCCTCGGATCGCCCCCGTGTCTCCCCCCCATTTTCGGCAAATCAGGAAGGGACTCACGCAGGCGCGGGAGTTTCTTTTCCTTGAGAGGGCTGGTTTGCGAATTCCCGTGGATTTATATTAAGGCGATTGTTCCATCGGAGGGCAAGGAAGGGGCGGGGCTCCTTTTTTGGGGGCGCAACAGCCGTTCCCCCTCCAATACACTGGCAGGGTTTCTCCGGCGGGACGCGGAATCCAGGCCTGTCCTCTTCGCCTTTCGGGGAGTGGCCTGGCGAGAGTGGTCGCCTCGGGCCCGTGGCCTTGGACACCTGCGGACACCCCCGCCTTCTTCGCGGGGGGGAAGGACGCGGGATTTTGCCGGCCTCACCTTTTCCAAGGAGGGGATAGGATGTTGACGACGAAAGCGCAAGAAGAGAAAGAAGAACTGGACTTCCGCGAGATGTGCGTGGTCCACGGCTGCAAGTGCACCCGCCAGCGGCGGGCGGTCTACCACTATTTGCGGGGCAACGGATTGCACCCCACGGTGAACCAGGTCTGGGAGGCGGTCCGGAAGGTCATTCCCTCCATCACCCGGGAAAGCGTCTTCCGCATCCTGACGGAGATGGCCGAGTTCGGGGAAATCGCCCGCATGGACAAGATCTACAATGCCCGCTTTGACAGCCGGGTCTCCGAACATGGCCATGTCATCTGCCAAAGATGCGGCAAGGTCGTGGATTTCGACCTGACCGCCCCCCTGCCCCCCGTCCCCGAATTCCCCGGCTTCACGGGACTCCACCGGGAATACCGGCTCTACGGGCTCTGCACGGAGTGCGCCCAGGAGGGGAAGGAGCAGTTCCTGGAGTCCCCCGTCCCCCACGGGGCGTAGCAGCCGCAGCCGCGGACGCATCGCCCAGGAACCCCCTCCCCCGCGCCACAATAAAGGCGCCCCCTCCCCCGTTTTGGCGGAATCCCTTTTCCGGGAGGACTCCTTCCCGCCCGCCCTCCTGGCAGGGACGGCGGGCACTTGAACCCCGCTGGACGGAGAAAGGGGGGGGATTTTGCCCCGTGGACCGCGCGCCCCA
>JAEDNB010000101.1 GCA_016302725.1 Lentisphaeria bacterium | reverse complement strand
CGGGAGAGGCCCCCGTCATCAACTTGCCGTCCTCGCCATAGGCATTGGAGACCAGGACCGGAAGGGAGGAGTTCTCCTTGGCCGCCAGAAGGGCCGCCTTTGTTTCGTAGCAGTCGTTCATGGTCTCGATGAAAATCAGGTCCGCCCCCGCCTTCACCCCCAGGCGCACCGTTTCCGCAAAGCACTCCACCGCCTCCAGAAAATCATAGTCCCCATAAGGCTTCAGGAGACGCCCCGTGGGCCCAATGTCCAGGGCGACGAATTTTTCCTGGGCGCCGGAGGAGTCCTCCCGGGCCTGCCGCGCCAGGGAGACCCCCGCCTCCACGATGGCCTCCAGCCTCGCTTTGGAGAAGTGGAGGAGATTGGCGCCGAAGGTGTTGGCGGAGACCACATGGGAGCCGGCCTCGAAATAGCGCCGATGGATGTCGGCCACCTGCCGGGGGTGGGTGAGGTTCCACTCCATGGGGGACTCCCCGGCCTTGAGGCCGGCCGCCTGCAGGAGGGTGCCCATGCCGCCATCGAGGAAGACATTGTGGTTCTTCAGGAATTCGGAGAAAAGCATCGTGGAAATCGGGGAGGAGGAGGGGGAGGGGGAAACGCGCGGGAAGGCTACTCCGTGCGGCGGAAGGGGCAGGTGGAGGCCATGGCGCAGCCGCCGCACTTCTCCGGCGTGCCGGAGGGGCAGCGGCGGACGGGGGAGAATCCCTGGATGGCGGTGACGGACTTGGAGGGGCTCATCAGGAGGCTCCCGTTCAAGGCGACGCCAATCTGGCGGGAGGCATCCAGGGCCTGGAGAAGGGGTGCCTGGCATTCCAGGGGAAGGTCCCCGTAGCCGGGGCTGAAGCGGGGACGGGGGAAGAGCCCCTGGCCGGCCAGGCTCTCCTCCATGGCCTGGCAGAAGGCGTCGCAGAGGGCCTCGATCCGTTCGGCCCCCAGGGCCTGGAGGAGAAGGCCCCTGGCGGGGGAAAGGCGCCCTTCCCGGGCGATGCGGCGGTCCAGTTCCAGCCCCACGGTGGCGGCGAAAAGCACGGCCCGGCTGCATCCCTGGAGATTCCGGCAGAGGTCCCGGGATTCCACCAGGAGGGCGTCCCCCAGCCGCACCCGGGGCGGCTCCAGGGCCACTTCCACCTCCCCGTAGCAGATTCTCCCGGCGAGAAGGGGGGCCGTCTCCGACGCCAGTTCCCGTGCCATGGCCAGGACCTGTTCCCCGGGGTCGCTTCCCGCCCGGGCATAGCGCATCACCTCCCGCAGGGAGACGGGAGGAAGGGGCAAGGCAAGGCGGCGCACGGGAAAGGGCATCTTCGGCAAGGGAATCAGGGTTCCAGGATGCGGGAGAGGTTGTCCAGAATCTTTGCGGCCACGGCGGGATTGTTCATGGAATAGACATGCACGTGGTGGATTCCGTTGGCGAAGAGGTCGATAATCTGGTCGGTGGCGTAGGCGATGCCGGCCTGCTGCATGGCCTCGGGGTCCTCCCCGAAGCAGTCCACCAGGCTCTTGAAGCGCTGGGGCATGAAGGAGCCGGAGAGGCGGATGGCGCGGGCCACCTGGGTGGCCTTGGTGATGGGCATGATGCCCGGTAAGACAGGCACCAGGATCCCCGCCTCGCGAATCTTGTAGAGGAAATTGTAGAAGAGATTGTTGTCGAAGAACATCTGGGTGGTGAGGAAATCGCAGCCCGCCTCCACCTTCTCCTTCAAATGGGCGATGTCCTCCCGCTGGTTGGCGGACTCGGGGTGCACCTCGGGATAGCAGGCGCCCCCGATGCAGGCCTCCGGGGCGGCGGCGCGGATTTCCCGCACCAGTTCCACCGCGTGGTGGTAGCACCACTGGCTGCGGTCCTTCGCCTCCAGTTCCGGCGTCAAGTCCCCCCGCAGGGCCATGATGTTCTCAATCCCCGCCTCGCGGATTTCCCGGATCCGGGCCGCCACCGTCTCCCGGCTGGAGGAGACGCAGGTGAGGTGGGCCAGCGCGGGGACCGAATACCGCCCCTGGATTTCCCGGGCCATCTCCAGGGTGTAGGCGCTGGTGCCGCCCCCCGCCCCGTAGGTGACGCTGATGAAGGAGGGTTTCAGTTCCGCAATGGCGAACGTGGCCTTCTGGATGCTGGAAAAGACCGTGCTGCTCTTCGGGGGGAAGACCTCGAAGGAGAGGCTCCGGCGGGGCTGCTGCAAAAGTTCGGAAATTCTCATGGGGGAAAGGCAGGGAGGGAGTAAGGAGGCTGGGAGAGGGGGCGTTTTCCCAGGATGGGCGGGGGCGGAGGAGCAGGGATTGCCTAGCGGAAGCGCTCCGCCGCCTTCTCCAGTTCCGCCAGCAGGGAATCCACCGTGACACCCGCCGCCGTGGCATGGAAATTCAAAATCAGGCGGTGGCGCAGCACGGGACGGAGCAGGGCAGCCAGGTCCTCGTGGGCCACATTGCCCCGCCCCCGGAGAAGGGCGCGGGCCTTGCCCGCCATCACCAGGGCCTGCACGCCGCGGCTGCCCGCCCCCCATTTCCCATACTCCCGGAAAGACTCCAGGGCCTGGGGGGACTGGGGACGGGTGGCGCCGCAAAGCCATACCGCCTCCTCCAGCACGCTCCGGGGGGCGATGATCTCCCGGCAGAGGGACTGCATGGACAGAAGGGACTCCGCCCCCAGGACCGGGGAGAGGTCCGCCTCCCTGGAGCCCGTGGTCTGCTCCACCATGCGCACCTCCTCCTCGGGAGGAAGGTATTCCATGACCACCTCCAGCAGGAAGCGGTCCAGCTGGGCCTCGGGCAGGGGATAGGTCCCCTCCAGTTCCAGGGGATTCTGGGTGGCCAGCACGAAGAAGGGGGAGGGAAGGACACGGCTCTTGCCGCCGGAGGTCACCTGGCGCTCCCCCATAGCCTCCAGGAGCGCCGCCTGGGTCTTGGGGGGAGTCCGGTTGATTTCGTCCGCCAGGAGGAACTGGGTGAAGACGGGCCCCTCCTGGAAGCGGAAATGGCGTCGGCCAGTCTCCGGCTCCTCCTCCAGGATTTCCCCTCCCAGGATGTCCGCCGGCATGAGGTCCGGGGTGAACTGGATTCTCCGGGAGGAGAGCCCCAGCAGGCGGGAGAGGCATTTCACCAGGGTGGTCTTTCCCAGCCCCGGCACCCCCGTCAACAAGGCATGCCCCCCCGCCAGCAGGGCAATCAGTATCTGCTCCACGGCGCTCTGCTGCCCCACAAACGCCCTGGCCAGTTCGGTGCGTAGGGTCTCCAGGAATTCACGGCTCTGCTGAAGGCGTTCTGTCATGGGATGCGGAAGGAAGGGGGGAAGGGAATGCGGGGAAACGGGCCAGGAGAAGGAGAAGCCGTCGCTTCCCGCCCCCGGGAAGGGAGGAGGCGCCTCCCAGGGGTTACATTATGCGGATTTCCGCCCTCCGGGCGCCGCCGGTTTCCTCCGGAAACGGGCCTAACCATAATGCACGGAGGCAGGTCTACCGCCCCACGCCCCCAAAATCGCCGGGGGCTCCCCTGCCCTCCCGCCCCACCACACCCCTCTCCCCGCTTCCCCATGGCCCCACAGTTCGTCTTCCAAATGCTCGGCATGTCCAAATTCTACGGGGACAAGCCGATTCTGCAAAATTTCAACCTCTCCTTCTACCTGGGCGCAAAAATCGGCATCGTGGGAGACAACGGCGCGGGAAAGTCCACCCTCCTGCGGATCATGGCGGGGGAGGACAAGGAAATCATGGGCTCCGCCACCATCACCAAGGGGATGCGGGTGCTCCTGGTCCCCCAGGAACCCAGGCTCAACCCCGAAAAGACCGTCCGGGAAAACCTGGAGGAGGCCATGGCCCCCGTCCAGGCCCTCATCGACCGATACGACCAGGTGATGGAAAGGATGGGGGACACCGGCCTCTCCCAGAAGGAAACCGATAAGCTCAACGACGAATTCGATTTCCTCCAAAATGAAATCGACCGGCTGGACGGATGGAACCTGGACCACCTCCTGGATGTCGCCAGCGACGCTCTCGTCCTCCCCCCCGACGACGCCGATGTCACCAAACTCTCCGGCGGCGAAAGACGGCGGGTGGCCCTCTGCAAGGCGCTCCTGGCCAAGCCCGACCTCCTCCTCCTGGACGAACCCACCAACCACCTGGACGCCGAAACCATCGCCTGGCTGGAACAGGCCCTCCGGGAATACCCCGGCACTGTCATCATCGTCACCCACGACCGCTATTTCCTGGACCACATCACCAAGTGGATCCTGGAAATCGAAAACACCCGGGGAATCCCCTTCGAGGGGAACTACTCCTCCTGGCTGAAGCAAAAGCAGGAACTGCTGCGGCAGCAGGAAAAGAAGGAATCCGCCCGCCAAAAGCTGCTGGCCAGGGAACTGGAATGGATCTCCTCCACCCCCGCCGCCCGCCAAAAGCAAAACCAGGCCCGCATCACCCGGTACAATGAACTGGCCGCCCAGACCTTCGAATTGGAACGGGACGACCTCACCATCCAAATCCCCCCCGGCGCACGACTGGGAGACAAGGTGCTCGACGTGGAAAACCTCACCAAGGCCTTCCCCGGACGTCCCCCCCTCATCCAGGACGCCTCCTTCACCGTCCCCCCCGGCGCCGTGGTAGGCATCATCGGCCCCAACGGCACCGGGAAAACCACCCTCTTCCGCATGATCATGGGGCTGGACAAGCCGGACAGCGGGACCATCCGGCTGGGCTCCACCGTGGAACTCTCCTACATCGACCAAAACCGGGATGAATTGGACGACTCCCGCACTGTCTACGAGGAAATCACCGACGGGCAGGAAAACCTCCTGGTGGGCGGAAAGTCCATCAACGGAAGGGCCTACGTCTCCAAATTCAATTTCCGCGGCCCCGCCCAGCAAAAACTGGTGGGACAGCTCTCCGGCGGCGAACGGAACCGCGTCCACCTGGCCAAACTCCTCCGCCGGGGCGGCAACCTCCTCCTCCTGGACGAACCCACCAACGACCTGGATGTCAACACCATGCGGGTGCTGGAAAACGCCATCCGGAATTTCACCGGCTGCGCCATGGTCATCAGCCACGACCGCTATTTCCTGGACCGCATCTGCACCCACCTCCTCCTCTTCGAGGGAGACGGGAAGCTGGTCTGGTTCCCCGGCAATTTCGCCGACTACGAGGCCAAATACCTCTCCTCCGAAGGCGGATTCGCCCACCGGCGGGAAAAGTACCGCACCTTCTAGCCAGCCACACGCCCGCCCTGCCTCCGGGGAGGGCGGGGAAAGCCCCTCTCCCGCCAGGAAAGACCATGAGCGCAAGCGAAAGCAACAGGAAAGCCGGAAAGGGCGGGACTTGCGCCCCCCTGGGGCGCGCCGCCACCCGGGAACTCTTCCGCCGCCTGGCGGCGGCCATCGACCCCAGGCCGGAACTGGAATTCGGCAATGTCTTCCAGCTCCTGGTTGCCGTGGTCCTCTCCGCCCAGGCCACGGACCGCTCCGTCAACCTGGCCACCCGGAATTTCTTCCCCCTCCGGCGCACCCCCCAGGAGTTTCTGGAATGGGGGGAGGAGGCCCTCCAGGAGGCCACCCGCACCATCGGGCTATATCGCAACAAGTCGCGTTCCATCATGGGATTGTGCCGTAAGCTGGTGGAGGAGTTCGGGGGGGAGGTGCCCCGGGACATGAAGAGCCTGATGAGCCTGCCGGGGGTGGGCATGAAAACCGCCAAGGTCGTCTTGAACGTGGGCTTCGGAATCCCTGTCATCGCCGTGGACACCCATATTTTCCGGGTGGCCAACCGGACCGGCCTGGCGCCCGCCCCCACCCCCGAAGAGGTCTCCGCCCTCCTGGAGAAACGCACCCCCGGGGAATATCTGCCCCAGGCACACCATTATCTCCTCCTCCATGGAAGATATGTCTGCACCGCGCGCAACCCCCACTGCGACGCCTGCCCCCTCGCCGACCTCTGCCCCCGGCGCGGCGTAAAATAAGCCCCCGCCGCATACACAAGCGCCAGGTCCTCTCCCCAGGGAGAAACAAAGAAGGCACCCTCCCTTCCCACCAGGGGAAGGCGAAGGTGCCTGCCTTTTCTCCGGCGAATGCCCGGCCTAGTCAAGCTTATTCAGATAGGCCTCAAGCTGCTCCTTGGAGAACTTCTTCAGAATGCGCACGGAAGGCTTGCGGCCGCGCTTCCGGCCCACCACCTTTTTCTTCTCGGCCTTCGCCGCTTTCTTCGCCTCGGCCTTCGCCGCGCTCAATTTCTCGATTTCACCCATGATCTTCTCCACGGCCTCCTGCAAGAGGGCGTCCTTCACCTTGCCCTCGAACTTGGCCTTCACCTTGTCGGAGATGATCTTCTCAATGGGACGACGCTCGCGCTTCTTTGCAACGGTTTTTTCCACGGCCATTATGACTCCTTGGCAATTTGGGATTGTTTACGACACGTGAAGCGTTCTTCTTTGACACGCTTCATAATTTCGGCATGCCCGAAATCCGTTAAACTATAAACGTATTTTTCCCATTCGCTCTTTTTCCGTCAAGTTTTTTTGTTTTCTTCCACCAAATTTTCTTGAAATCCCTCCCCGGGTATAAGGATTAGCGTAAAGCAGGCAAGCGCCGCAACGGAAAAAAAAAGGGGCTTTGGCCGACCCCCTTCCGGGGAATCCCCTTTTTTTTCCGAAGAAATTCGACGCCGGGTTTCCACGGGACGGAGATTATGCCTTATGCTACCCCCCGCGTACGCGGAAGGCGCGAAGGGATACGGAGGTTGCGGATTCCCCTGCCCCCCTCCCTTCCTACACCATAAACATGGAAAAGTCCAGTGGCATGAGAAGAAAAGACAGAGAAATCCTCGATCCCGGAATCTTCCGGGAAATCCTGATGGCGAACAACTCCGCCTATGTCTCCCTGGTGGACAACGGAGCCCCCTACGGCATCATGATGAACTACGCTCCACGCTTCCTGGGGGGGGAAATTCAACTCCTCTTCCACGGAGCCCAGGAGGGCAGGAAAATCGACTGCCTGCGCCAATGCCCCCAGGCATGCGTCTTCATCAACGACCGCCAGGCGGAGGCGGTCTCCCTCCAGGGGGAGCGCCCCTCCGGGCGCACCACCACCCACTATCGCTCCCTCATCCTCCAGGGAACCATGCACTTCCTGCCTGACGGCGAGGAGAAGCGCCTGGCGGCGCAGTGCTTCCTCCAGCACTTTGCCCAGGGAGGAGGAGAGGTGGAAATGCCCCCGGAGGCCATGCTGGCCAAGACCGCCTTCCTCCTCTTCCGCCCCGCCTCCATTACCGGCAAGGCCAATCCGCCCATCCCCCCCAGGGAGGCGGCGCGCCCATGACCCCCGCCCCCCAAAACCCCGTCCGGCTCCTGCCAGGCAGCCCCCTGCCCCGACGGGGCGCCACCCCGCCCACACGCTTCCTCAAGGAGGGGCATTTCGCGGAAATGCCCCCGGGATGGTGCTTCGTCCCCTCCGGAGACCCCGCCCTGACACGGCGCCTCAAGGCCGCCGCCCCCCAGGCATGGACCGTCCTGGCCAAGGCGGGAAAACGGGAGACCTCCGTGGGCCTCTGCGCACCACGCACCCTCTTCCTGTCCCTCCAGGCGGAACTGGCACGGGAACGGGGGACCCCCGAATACCAAAGAAAACAGCAAAGCCAACGCCGGGCAAGGGAACGGCAGCAACGGGAAT
>JAEDNB010000100.1 GCA_016302725.1 Lentisphaeria bacterium | reverse complement strand
CTCCGTGCGCCCGGCTTGCCGGGCGTTTCCGTGCCCTCCGTGTTTTAAACAAAGACGCTGAACTGGATGGCGACCCAGTGGCAGACGGAGGCGGCCAGTACGAAGGCATGCCAGACCGTATGCATATAGGGGGTGCGGTCCATGGCATAGAAGGGGACCCCCAGGGTATAGAGTCCTCCTCCCACCAGGAGCAGGACCAATCCAGGGAGGTTGAGGGTTTGCGCCAGGGGTTTGAAGAAGAAGAGGGCTTCCCATCCCATGGCGAGAGTCACGAGGAGGGTCAGCCATTCCCGGCGTGGTTTCACCACGGTTTCGGCCAGGATTCCCAGGGCGGCCAGGGTCCAAGTCACGGCGAGCACCCCGGTGCCCAGGGAGCCGTCCTTCAGGGTGACGAGGGCGAAGGGGGTATAGCTGCCGGCAATAAGGAGATAGATGGAGACGTGGTCGAAGGTTTGGAGGAGACCCTTGACCTTCCACCGTCGCATCAAGTGATAGAGTGCGGAGGCGGAATAGAGGACGAGGAGTGTGGTGCCGTAGATGGCGGCGGCCACGACATGGCGGGGATTTCCGGACTCCCCGGTCTTCACGCACATGAAAGTCAAGGCGAAGACGCTGAAGACCGCCCCGGCGAAATGGGTGCCGAAATTTGCCCACTCCTCCCCTTTTGTGCGATGGAAATCATCCCCCCAGTGTTTCACCTGGTCCAGAATCCGTTGGAGTCGGCGTTCCATTCCCCTGGGGCGCCGTTGGGAGGCGTCTTTCCTGGGATGGGCGCAGGGGGGCTTCTGGGAAGGGGAGTGGGACATGGGAGGCAGGGGAGGCGGGGGCGGGGGTGTCCCCGCCATTGGGTTTCATCCGTTTCCGGGGGAGGCGCCGGGCATGGGGCATGGCCCCTTTGCCCGGCGGGGCGGGGATTATGCGTGGAGCATGTTCTGTCCACCGGTGACAGGGATGGCCTGTCCGGTTTCGTACTGTTGTTCCACGCAGTAGACGATGGCGCGGCCCACGTCTTCAGGGAGGCATCCCCGGTGCATGGGAACCTTGGCCATGTAGAATTCCCGGACATCTTCCACGGAGGTGGCTCCGGGGACCTTTCCGGCCTGGAGATATTGGACGAAGAGTCCCTTGACGGGGTCGCTCCAGAGCGGTCCGTCCAGGTAGTTTCCGGGGCAGACCGAGTTCACCTTGACATGGCTGGTGACCAGTTCCTTGGCGAAGGACTGGGTAAGGCCGATGCCGCCGAACTTGGAGCCTGCGTAGGCGCCATTCCGGTTGGAGCCCTCCAGTCCGCTCTTGGAGTTCACCTGGACGATGTCGGTCCAGGGGCTGTCGGGGCGCACCATCTGGCGGGCCATCACCCGGGCGGCATGCTTGCAGCAGAGGAAATAGCCCAGGTAGTTGATGTTGGTGACAAAGGAGAAGTCCTTCAAGGAGAGCTCCATGACCGAGCCGGAGCGGACCACCCCCGCGTTGTTGACGAAGAGGTCGATGCCGCCCACCTCGCGGACCACGTCGGCCACCATCTTCTGGACGGACTCCTCGTCGGCCACGTTCACGGCCACGGCGAAGGCGCGGTTTTTGCCGTAGTCGCGATTGAGTTGTTCCGCGGCCTCCTGGGCGCCCTGGTAGTTCATGTCAGCGAGGACGAGAGTGCCGCCCTCCTGGGCCAGATGCCGTGCGATGCCCAGTCCGAAGCCCTGCGCGCCGCCGGTGACCACGCAGACGCGGTTTTGGAGTCGGCTGGCCTTTCCGGCGGCATTCACGGAGCGTCGGTAGGATTCCACCTCCCAGTTTTCGATAAAGGAGTATTCCTTTTCGGTGAGGTAGAGCACGCCGCCGAAGGCCTGGGCGAGGGCCTCGATTTTCCGGGCATTTGCCAGGGCGATGGCGGTGGAGAGGGCGTCGTTGCGGGTCGTCCCCACGGTGAAGAGGGCCTTGCCGGGCACCTCCACCACCTTGGGAAGATAGCCCCGTTCCTGGCGGAAGGCCTCCAGGGCCTCCGGCGTGGGTTCGCCCCGGAAGGCGAAGGACTTGGCATAGACCACATGGTCGGGGGTCAGGGGGCCGGCGAAGGCATTCCCCCGCCCCACGCAGTGGACCACAGGCAGGGGGTCGCCGGGGGCGGCCAGGAGCGCCCGCAGCCGCGGGGCGACCTCCTCCAGCTCCTCCTCCGCCGCCTCTTCACAGGCGGGCTCCTCCAAGGAGACCCCCGCCTCCTTGTACGCCTGGCGGAGGGTCTCCATCACCCTGGCGTAGGTCTCCTCCACCTCCTGGGCGCTGTTGCCGCCAATGAAGACCCCGTGCTTCTGGAGGAAGAGCACCCGGGGCTGGACGCCACCCTGGCGGGCGGCGGCGGCCTCCAGGGCCTCCTTCACCAGGAAGGCCAGGGTGCTGCCCGGATTGCAGTAGTCCATCCAGAGGGCCTCGGGGAAGAGCCTGGCGGCGGCCTCGGCGCCATTCCGGGCGCAGGTCAATCCATTGACCAGGGCGGGGTGGGTATGGACGACATAGGGGTATTGAATCACCTCATGGACAGGGGCCTCCACGGAGGGACGTCCGGCTCCCAGGGGGCGGACGGCGGCCAGTTGGAGATTTTTCACCACCTCTTCCCGGGCTTCCGGGGGCACCTGGGGAGCCACCTCGAAGACCTTTCGGAGGGCCTCCCGTTCCATGGGAAGGAACTGTCTGGGCTGGATGGTGGCCAGGGCCACGCCGGAGGGCTTGATGAAGAGTTCCGTATCGGTCTTGAAGGAGGTATTTCCCCCTCCCAGGAAGACATAGTCCGGATCAGCGCCGTATTTTCGGGAGAGTGCGGCCAGGGCTTCGAGGGATTCAGCGGTCGTCATGGGCGTCTTTTTTCCTTATGTGTCGGGAGAGTGAGTTTGAGGCGGAGATACGTGGGAACATCCAGGTTCTGCTGTTCCCAGATGGCGGGTCGGAGGCTGGCGAAGATGCCCCTTGGCATCTCCTCGAAATCCATGGCCCTGGAGTGGGCGGGGGCCTCCGCGCTGCGGGCGGCGGCGACCCTGGGCAGGGTGAAGAGGGCCAGGTAGCCGATGGTGGTCTCGGCAATCCAGCGCACGGCCTGGGCGTAGGCGTTTTCCCGGCTGGCATCGGGGAAGAACTTGCCCAGGTGTCCGCAGTCCAGGGTAAGCACCTCGAAATGCTGTGCCTGGAGGACATTGAGGGTCTGTGCGGCGCGCTCCCGGAGTTCCTGGGAATCAAAGGCGTGGGGGAGCGCGGCGATGGTGGTGGCGGGGATGGCGCGCTGCTGGGCGAGCATGAGGGCGGCCTGGGTATAGAAGTCGCCTGTGGCGCCCCCCAGGCATGTCACCACCACCAGCATCTGGCATCCCTGGAGGCGCTCCTCCAGGCCCTGCAGCAGGGCCTCCCGGGCATTTTGTGCGGCAGCGCCGGCGGGAAGGGCGGGGGGTGCGGGCACCTGAAGGCACTGGAGAGTGCGGAGGGAGGCCAGTTGGTCCGGCTCGGAATCCACCGCCAGGATGGCGCTGGGTTCCAGGGTGGCGCGTTGATAGAGATAGAAGGCGGCCCGGGAACCGGCGGTGCCCATGCCCAGCAGGAGGATGGAGGGCTTTTCCAGGCCCTCCCGCGCTTCCCCGCCCTCCTGGCGTGGCGGGAACTCCCTGTCCATTGCTTCCGTGCTTTCCATGGCCATGCCGTCCTACCAGTCCCTGACGCTTTTCCAGAACGCCTTCAATTTGCCCAGGAATCCACTTTGTTCCGCCTCCTCCGCCTCCAGGGCCTGGAGTTGGGTTTCCAGGCAGGAGGCCCGGAGGAGCCCCATCATGATGGCGTCCTCTGGGCCGAGGGGGGCGCCATCCATCCGCCGGGCGCGGTATGGGGTTCCGATGCGGACCTTGCGTTCGGTGAAGACCTTTTCGGCGAGGAGGCAGATCTGGGGGAGTTTTGCGCCGGGTCCGGTGAGGATGATTTCGTTTCCGGCCCAGAGGTAGGAGCCCTCCTTTTCCAGGGTCTTCCGCACCAGTTGGAAGATTTCCCGGAGGCGGGCCTCCATCACCATCTCCACGGCGGCGCCATAGACCACCAGGTCGCGGGTCTGCTCCCCCACATGCTCCTTGATGGTCAGGGTGCGGGCAGTGCCATCTTGTTTCACGTCCAGGGAGCACCGCAGGCTCTCCAGGTCCTTCACCAGGGTGCGGGCGGTCTCCATCTGCACCCCCAGGGCAATGCCCAGGTCGTTGACCACGTGGTCCATGCCCACGGGAATCTGGCCGCAGGCGACCGCCCCGTAGTGGGAGAGAATCACATAGGAGGTCATTCCCGCCCCCAGGTCCACCACCAGTCCGCTGGCCTCGTCCGCCACAGAGGGCTGGAAGATGCCGCTGCTCAAGGCGATGGGCGCATAGACCACCTGGTCCACGGCGCAATCGACGGGCAGGGCCTCCCGCATTACGACGTCGATTTTGTCATGGCCCTCCGTCTCCTCGGAGAAGAGGAAGGATTCGGCGGTGATGGAAGTGGAGACCTGTCCCGCCGCATTGAGGCGGAGCCGTCCGTCCGCCAGTCGGAAGCCCCGGTTGATCAGGGGGATGCCGCCGCAAATCATGGCCTTCCCCCCCTCCGGCTGCCAATCCGCCTCCTCCTGGCAAATCCGGCGCATGACCTCGTTGACATCCTCCTCCGTGATGACCCTCTGCTCCTTCAGCTCCAAGGTCGACGAGACAATCTCCCGGTGGACATACCCCCCCGAAATGCAGAGGCAGAGATTTCCGGGGAGTCCCTCGCAGTCGGCCTCCCCCCAGGCCTCGTCCAGGGCTCGGGCCAACTGCTCCACCACAATGGCGGTGGTCTCCGGTTCGTCCCTCCGAATCTTCAGGGAGGGCACCCGGGCATAGCCCCGCACCAGGAGCGTGCTGGCGGGATCGTCCCGGGTCTCAAAGGAGGCCACCGCCACCTGGACCACGTCGCTTCCCAGCACGACTCCCGTAAAGATGTCCCTTCGCTGTCTCATAAACGGGTTAAATATAACCATGCCCTGGCGCTCCGTCCCCCGGGGAGTCCAGGGGGTGGGGAAGTCGGGCGGCGACGATTCCCAGGGCAGCCCAGAGGAAGCGTTTGGAGGCGACATCTTCCCAGAAGAAGGCGAAGAGGAGGCCCACGATCAGGAGGGCATGGGCGTACTCCTCGTTTTTCGCGCATTGCGCCGCCAGGCGGAGCAGGAAGGCCACCACCGCCAGGAGGGCGGGGATTCCGAAGAAGGAGAGCAGGTTGAGATATTCGCAATGGGGGTCCATGAACGTGGCATAGAGGTTCGTTTCTTTCTCGAAGCCATAGGGTTTCAGGATTTCCCGGATGCGGTCTTCCCGGGCATGTCCGGGATAGAGCTGGCGGAGTTGGGCGGCGTCGTGGCCCAGGAGTTTTTCCCGCCAGGAGGAGGCCAGGAAGATTCTCCCGTAGATTTCCTGGTGGACGGAGTAGTTTCCCCGGTGCTGGAAATCCACCCAAGGGCTTTGAGAGACGGCGGGGTACGTGCGGAAAAAGACCGTTGTGAGGCAGAGGGTTCCGAAGGCGAGGGTGATGGTCAGGGCCAGAGCGGCGGCCAGGCGGCGATGGGAGGGCAGGCTCATGGCCAATCCTCCCGTCAGCAACCCCAGGGTCATCACGGACATCTTGGAGGCGGTGGCCAGCAGGGGGAGGAAAGCCAGGGCGCCAAGGAGGAGGCAGGCGCCCCGCTTTCCGGAGGAGGCGGCGGCGAACCAGGGTCGCAGCCAGGGGAGGCAGAGGAGGACGGGCAGGATGTAGGCGCCCCCCAGGAGATTGGGATTGGGGAAGAGGAACTGGTATCGGGTCACCAGGGCATTGGGCTCCAGGGTGGCGAAATGCCCGTCGAAGTAGAGCAGTCCCTCCAGGCACGTTCCCTGGACGGGGAGGGCTTTCGCGAGGGCCCAGCCCCCCCAGAGGATGGCCAGCAAGGCGGCGCCGCAGCGGAAGGAGGCTTTTGGGGAGGGAAGGGGCGTGAGGCGCAGGAAGAGGAAGATCAGCCCCATGTAGGCGAAGACCGCCAGGTCGTAGAGGGAGCCGTGGCCCCGGAGGAAATGGTCGACGGTGGCCAGGAGCATCCAAAGGGCGGCGAAAGCCAGGCAGGGGCGCTCCCGGAGGCAGAGTTTTCCCAGGCGTTTCCGTTGGTTCCAGCATTGCCAGAGCATCAAGGGGGCGAAGAGTTCGGAGAGGAGGACCTTTCCCCCTTGGGGGAAGGGGAGGAAGAGGCTGGCCAGGAAGGCCATGGCTCCCCAGGAAAGTAGGGTTTGCCGCCGGAAGTCGTCGTTCATGGGAGGAGGAAGCGGAAGGCGGAAGGAATGGGGAAGCGGGTGGCCACTTCCCGGGGAGTGGCCCAGACAAAGGGGAACTCCGGAGGAATCTGGGCCAGGCGCACCTGATAGTTGGTCATGCGCCACTCCTGATGGGTGAACAAATGGGTGGAGGCGGGAACGGGAAACAACTTCGCCTGGCGCCGGGAAATCCCCCAGGCGGAAAGGGCCTTCCAGGCGCCGGAAACCCCCAGGCTCCCGGGCACATGGGGCGGCTCCCACATCCCCGCCAACATCCCCCGGGCGGGACGACGACGCAGGGCAAGCCCCCCATCCTCCCGAAGAATCTGGAAGACCGTGAGACTGTGGCGGGAACGGGCGGGACGACGGCGGGGAGGGGGATAGGCCTCCTCCTCCCCCTGGGCATGGGCGCGGCACCCTTCCGCCAGGGGACATTGTCCGCAGCGGGGACGCCCATGGGGGATGCAGACCACCTCCCCCAACTCCATCCAGGCCTGGGCAAAGGCGGAAGGGGAGTCCGTCTCCTCCATCCCCTTGCCCAGAAGCTCCCGGGCCTGGAGGGGAGAGATTTCCCGGGCCAGGAGACGGGAGAGAACCCGAACCACGTTTCCGTCCACCGCGGGATGGCGTTCCCCCAGGACGATGGCCCCCACGGCGGCGGCGGTGTATTCCCCCACTCCGGGCAAGGCCCGCCACCCCTCCCAAGTGCCGGGGAAGCCCCCCTCCTCCACAATTCGACGGGCCGCCTCATGGAGATGCCGGGCCCGGGAATAGTATCCCAGTCCCTGCCAGAGCTTCAACAACGCCTCCTGGGAGAGGGCCGCCAGGTCCTCCACCGTGGGACAGGTCTCCAAAACGCGCCGGTAGGCCTCTGTCACCGCCTCGATGCGGGTCTGTT
Source organism: Lentisphaeria bacterium (assembly GCA_016302725.1). Classification (GTDB taxonomy): domain Bacteria; phylum Verrucomicrobiota; class Lentisphaeria; order Oligosphaerales; family Oligosphaeraceae; genus UBA1724. The sequence continues at coordinate 469 of JAEDNB010000100.1, read as the reverse complement.
GGAGCATGACCTCCGAGAGCCAGACGTGATAAGGATTGGGCGGGTTCTCCCGCCAGGGAAGAGGTCGGGCATGTTCTCGAAACCAGGCAAGAAGACAGGTGATGTGACCAGAGGAAATCATGGCCGGGAATATACTCCCCTGCCGCCCGTCGGACGCCCCTGGGCCGTTCCAATGACGACCTGGAGGCGGGGAGGGAGGGGAGAGAGGGGGTACGGGAAAGTTTCTTCCCCGGCCAGGAAACGGGAAGCCATCCCAGGCGTGGCCTCCTCCGCCGGGGGGGGTGGTCGGGGCCATCCCCTCGCTTCCGTCCACAGCCAAGAGAAAGGGGACGCACTCCCCTTGGGCTTCTTTCCCGTCGGCCCCATTTGCAATTTTCTTTTGAGGGAATATCTTAACGTCGCTGTCTACGATTCTGGGTCTCCATCGTCTAGTGGCCTAGGACACCAGGTTTTCATCCTGGTAACAGGA
>JAEDNB010000099.1 GCA_016302725.1 Lentisphaeria bacterium | reverse complement strand
CTCCGTGTTTTCCCGGCGGCGTATGCAGTTATCCCTGTGTTGGCCAGGAGGCTCGTTGGGTTTTGCATTGGGCTGCCATGAGGATGGCTTTCATTTCCGCTGCAGCCTTGTCCAGTTTGTCATTGACCACGAGATACTGGTATTCCCTCCAGGCCATCATTTCCGTGTGTGCGTTTTCCAGTCTGCGCTGGAGGCTTTCGGGGGATTCGGTGCCCCTTTTTCGCAGTCGTTCCTCCAGGATTTCCAGGGAGGGTGGGGCCACGAAGACGAATTCCAGGTGTTCCTGGACGAATTCAGGGGAGAGGACGCTTTTCACCTGTCGGGCTCCCTGTACATCGATGTCCAGCACCATGGTGTGTCCCTTCTGGATGGCGTTTAGGAGAGGCGCCTTCGGGGTGCCGTAGAAGTTTCCGTGGACGTTGGCGTATTCCAGGAAATCCCCCCGTTGTATGCCGTGGTGGAAGAATTCCTGGGAGTAGAAGTGGTAGTCCACGCCGTCCTTTTCCCCGGGTCTTGGGGGGCGTGTGGTGCAGGAGATGGAGAAGAGCAGGTTGGGGAAATCCTCCTTGAGGCGTTGGAAGAGGGAGGATTTTCCGGCTCCGCTGGGGCCGGAGAGGACGATGGCGAATCCTTGGTTGCTCATGGATTTTTGGGCAGGAAGGTCAGGGTTCTGTGGGAGAGGTCTTCCTCCACGCCCTTTTGGAGCGCTTCCAGGAGGTAGGGGGCGGGGGGGGGGCTGGGCAGGGTGACATATACGAGGACCCTGTCTTCTTCCACGGACTTTTTTTCCAGGGGGAGGCTGATGAGGTGCGCCAGTTGTGGGGAGGGGGTGGAGAGGCCCTGGCTTTCCAGGCATCGGGAGAGCCAGAGGGGGAGGCTGGTGGGGTTCCAGAGGGCGAGTTGTTCCCGGGCCTTTGCCGCCTCCTGGGGATTCTCTTCCAGGAGGGCGAGTCGCCAGAGCCGGAAGGCCGTGGCGGAGCGGTGCGGGGCGCGTTCCTGGAGTTGTGCCAGGGCCATCCGTGTGGCGGGGAGGTCTCCCTGGGAGAGGGCCATGTCCGCCAGCCTCCGGGCGGGGGCGGGCAGATGCGGGGAGGCCTCCATTGCCTTTATCCAGAGGGCCTTCCGGGCCGCATAGGAGGCAGTGGGGCGCAGCATGGCGTCCTCCGCTTCCTGGAAGGCCCGTTCCCCGGGCATCCGGAGGAGGCCGGCCAGGGAGAAGAGGGCCAGGAGGAGGAGGCAGAGGGAGAGCAGGCGCCCCGGCACGGGGGGGCAGGCGGGCCTTTGGGGGGGGCATTGCGCGGGGGCGTTTTCGAAGGCCAGGAGTCCCAGGAAGCCGGCCAGGGTGGCCGTGGAGACCACCATGTCGTTGAACTGCACCATGGCGTGTGCGGTCCAGGCCCCCCAGGCTCCCAGGGCAGCCACGGCGAGGGCGCCCGGGGTGCGTTGCGGGTTGCGTCTGGCTTGGCGGAGGAGCCAGAGAGTGAGGAGGAGGGGGGCCAGGAGTCGCAGGAGGGCCTCCCCGGCGCCGGCCACTCCGCATTGGGCCAGTTGGGCGAAGAAAAGGGAGTGTGCGTCCCGTGCCTCGTCCGCCTCCCATCCTTTCAGCCGGAGATGCCAGGGGTAGAATTCCCCCAGTCCGGCCCCCGTCCAGGGATGGCGGCGGAAGATTTCCCCGGCGGTGCGGTAGTATTCCAGGCGGACGGAAACGGTTTCCAGCCTTCTATGGGAGAGGTGGTTGAGGAGGGCGACCATGGCGGTTCCCGCCAGGGCGGCCAGGAGGAGGAGGGCCAGGAGGCCTCGGCGGGAGAGTCGGTTTCCCCAGCCTGCCAGGGCGGCCAGGACTCCCCCTGCCAAGGCGCCCAGGATGGCCCCACGGCTGCCGCTGAAGACGAGGGCGCCCAGGGAGAGAAGGAGGGCGGCTCCTCCCAGAAGCCACATTCCTGCGGCGGCGGGGCGGCAGCGCCGTCCCAGGCGCAGGGCTCCCCAGGCCAGGAAGGGGCAGGCCAGGAGGAGTTGGGCGGCGTAGGCGTTGGGGTCTCCGAAGGAGCCCAGGGAGCGGGTCTGGCGCATCTTGGCCTCCATCAATTCCCCCAGGGGCCTTCCGGAGTGTCGGGCGAACTCCATCTGTTCCCGGAGGTTTTCCTCCAGTCCGCCGAAATGCTGTGTCCAGCCCTGGAGGGTGGTGAGGAGGGCTCCCAGGGCCAGGGTGGTGGCCAGCCAGGGGAGGAGTTTCCGGTCATTTTGGCTGGTCCACCAGATTCCCCAGGAGACGGTGGCGATGGTGAGGAAATGGCAGTGCCATTGGAAGGCGTAGGCGGTTTCCGTGGTATTGACCAGCCCGGCCAGGCCAGCCAGGGGCGGCAGGAGGGTGAGGGCGGGGATGGCGGCGGCGGCGGTGAGGGGGGGCGGGCGTCGGTGGATGCAAAGGGTGGCCAGAAGGAGGCCTCCGGCCAGCAGGGAGAGGAGGAAATGGGGCTGGCAGGTGAAGAGGAGCCACTGCCAAAGGTTCGTGGGGAAGAAGGCCATCTCCGCTAGGCCGGCGGCGTAGTTCCAGCGGAAGGGGAGCATCAGGACGAGGGCGCACCAGAGCAGCCGGAGGCAAAGGGCGGCGGCGGAGTCCCGGGCGGGGGAGAGGGCTTCACGGACATTCCGCCCCAGGGAGCGGGTTGGGGGAGGGGGGCTCTTCCCCGGCGGGGCGCGGGCGGGCCTGGCAGAAATGGAGGCAGCAGCGCGGCTGTCCGCACAGTCCGGTCTTTCCGGGGGAGCGCTTGGCCAGGAGGGGCTGCGGGGGGGGGAGGCTCAGGGAGAGGAAGCCGTGGCAGCAGATGGCGCGCCCGCAGATGCCCAGCCCTCCCAGGATGGAGGCCTCCTCCCGGGGGCCAATCTGCCGCATCTCCAGGCGATAGGGAATGGCTCCCCGCAGGCTCTTGAGGAATGCCCGGAAATCCACCCGCCCCTCCGCCGTGTAGAGGCAGACCAGGAGGCTACGGTCCAGGGAAAGGTGCAGCGTGGTCAGCCGGAGGTGCTCCATACGGCACTCCCGCAGCTTCTCCTCCACCAAGGGGAGCAGGCTGTGGGCCAGACGGCGGTTTTCCTCCCGGAGGCGCCGGTCCTCCTCCGTGGCCAGGCGCAACGCCACGGGGACCCTGGCCCCCTCCATGCGGCGCACCCCACGCTCCGAACGCTGGCTCTCCCATTGGGAGATGTCCTGGACGGCAGGGCAGGGGCAGGGCGCCTGGAGACGCCCCATCTCCAGAAAGCGCTCGCATTGCAGCACCACCAGGGAGCCCGTGGACATGCCTGCCTCCTCGGGCACGGCGCATTCAAAGGAGAGCCCCGGGAGAATCTGCTGGCGGTAGAGGCGCAGCATCAGAGGGCCAGCCTGCGGCGCTTCTCCTCCACCACGTCCCGCAATATGTCGTCCAGCCCGCGGCGGGGATGGTATCCCAGGAGTCTGGCGGCCTTTTCCAGGCAGGGGACCCGGCGGTGCATGTCCTCGAAGCCGGGGCCGTACGCCTCGTCATAGGGGATGATCCGGAGGGGGGAGGGGGAACCGGTGATCTCCAGGATTCTCCGGGCGAGGCCAAGGATGGAGATTTCCTGGTCGTTCCCCAGGTTGATGACTTGTCCCCGGGTCTCGGGATGCCCTGGGATGTCCAGGAGGGCCCCCACGATGTCGGAGACGTGGGTGAAGCACCGGGTCTGTGTGCCGTCCCCGTAGACCGTGACGGGTTCTCCCCGGAGGGCCTGCTCCACCAGGTTGGGGATGACCATGCCATACTGGCCGGTCTGGCGGGGGCCCACGGTGTTGAAGAGGCGCACGACCGTCACGGGGAGGCGGTTTTCCACCCAGTATGCCAGGGCGAGGAACTCATCCAGGGCCTTGGCGCAGGCATAGCTCCAGCGCCGGGTGCTGGTGGGGCCCATGACGGTGTCGTCTTCCTCGCAGAAGGGGACGCGGGAGCCTTTTCCGTAGACCTCGGAGGTGCTGGTGAGGAGGAAGGGGGTGCGGTGGCGGTTGCAGGCGTCCAGCACCACGGTGGTGCCCCCCACGATACTCTCAATGGTGCGCACCGGCTGGTCGATGATGAGGCGCACCCCCACCGCGCTGGCCAGGTGGTAGACATAGTCGGCCCGGGAGACCAGCTCCTCCACCAGGGGGGCGTCGTTGACGGAGCCCACGTGGAGGGAGAGGGAGCGCCCCCCCCGAAGCCCCTCCAGGTTCACCAGGGAGCCGGTGGAGAGGTCGTCCAGGATGTCCACCTGGTGTCCCTGCGCCAGCAGGGCCTGACAGAGATGTGAGCCGATGAAGCCGGCGCCGCCGGTGACCAGGATGCGCATGGGGGATGGAAGGGAGGGGAGGGTGGAGTGGGAGTGGGTGCCGGGGCGGCTAGGCGGGTCATCCGCCAAGTTCCCGGGAGCGGTCCCTGGCGGCCTGGAGCAGGTCCTTGACCAGGGTGTCGAATCCCCGGGCGGACATCACTTCCAGGGCGGCGGCGGTGGTGCCTCCCTTGGAGGTGACGGCCACGCGGAGTTGCTCGGGGGTGCCCTTGCCCTGCTGGAGCATGGCCGTGGCCCCCGCCATGGTCTGGAGGGCCAGGGCCTGGGCCAGGTCTTCCGGCAGCCCCAGGGCCTGGCCGCCCTTGGTCAGGGCCTCGATGAAGGCGAAGAAATAGGCGGGGCCGGAGCCGGAGAGCGCGGTGACGGCATCCAGTTGCTCCTCCGGCACCCGCCACGCCTTGCCCATGGCGCCCAGGAGCCGGGCGGCGAAGGCGTCTGCCTCCCGGTCGTCCGGGCGGGAGAGGGCGTAGCAACTGGCGCCTGCGCCGGCCATCAGGGGGGTATTGGGCATGACGCGCACCATCCTGGCGTCCCCGAACCATTGCCGCAGCCTGGCCAAGGAGAGTCCCGCGCAGATGGAGAGGACCAGGCTTCCCGGCTTCCTGGGGGGGAGGGCGGAGAAGGCGTCCTGGGCGCTTTGGGGCTTCACGGCCAGGATGAGGACATCGGCCTTGGCCATGGCCTCCGGGGTGGCCTGGGGGAGGACGGGGATTCCCGTGGCGGCGGTGAAGGCTTCCCGCGCCAGGGGGGAGGGGTCGAAGGCAGAGAGGGATTCCGGGGGGAAGAGGCCCTTGGAGAGGGCTCCGGCGGCGATGGCGGTGGCCATCTTTCCCGCGCCGCAGAAGAGGATGTCCATGGCGCGTCTAGAGTCCCATGGTGAAGCGGAGGTTTCGGAAGGAGCGCTCAAGGCTGCGGAAGGGTTCCATCTCCCCGTTGTCCCGCTCCACGATGTACCATTGGGTCCCTGCGAAGCGGGCGGCCTCCAGGATTTGGGGCCAGTCCAGGTTGCCGTCGCCCACCTCGGTGATGGCGAAGTCGGGGGCGAAGCCCTCCTTTCTCCGGCTGACCTTGCCGTCCTTGAGGTGGAGGCAGGGGACGCGGTGGGCCAGCCTCCGCAACAGGGCGGCGGGGGACTTTCCGGCGGCGGCGACCCAGTAGGTGTCCACCTCGAACCAGGTGGTGGCCGGGTCCAGTTCCCGGATCAGGTGTTCATATCCCGTCAGCCCGTCGGAGGTCTGGATGAATTCGTGGAAATGGTTGTGGTATCCCAGGACGAGCCCCGCCTTGGAGAGGCTCTTCCCCAGTTTGGAGAAGCGGGCGGTGAAGTCCTTCCAGGTCTTTGCCTTCCGCTCCTCCTCCTCCCCGGGGAAGAAGCCGCCGATGGCGATGTGGGGGCAGTTCCAAAGCAGATGTTCGTCAATGACGGCCTGGGTCTCCTTCTCAATGCGGTCCAGGCTGACGTGGGTGGCTACGCAGGCAAGTCCCTCCCCGTCCAGGATCTTCTGGATTTCCCGGGGGGGGATGGGGCCGACGGCGGAGAGCTGGACGCCCTCGTAGCCCATCGCCCGGATTTTCCGGCAGGTCTTGGCGAAATCCTTGGCCGTCTTGGTGAAATCCCGGACGGTGTACAATTGTGCGGCGAGTTTTTCCATGGTGGGTGTTTGCGGGAGCCTAGGGGAGAGTCTAGAGGAGGGCCTTGAAATACTGGATGGTGGGGGGGAGCCCCTGGTCCAGGGGGATGGCGGGGGTCCAGTGGAGGGCCATCCGGGCCAGGGAAATGTCCGGGCGCCTCACCCGGGGGTCGTCGGTGGGCAGGGGGCGGTGGGCCAGGGGGCTTCGGCTGCCGGTCAGGGCCAGGATTTTCTCCGCCAGTTCCCGGATGGTGAACTCGCCGGGATTCCCCAGGTTGACGGGCCCGGTGAAGTCGTCGGGGGTGTCCATGAGGGCGACGAGCCCCCGGATGGTGTCCTGGCAGTAGCAGAAGGAGCGGGTCTGGGTGCCGTCTCCATAGAGGGTGAGGGGTTCCTGGCGGAGGGCCTGCAGGATGAAGTTGGAGACCACCCGTCCGTCCAGGGGGTCCATCTGGGGGCCGTAGGCGTTGAAGAGCCTGGCCACCTTGATCCGGGCGCCCCGCCGGCGGTGGAAGTCGAAGAAGAGGCTCTCCGCCACCCGCTTCCCTTCGTCGTAGCAGGAGCGGGGGCCGCGGGGGTTCACGTTGCCCCAGTATCCCTCGGACTGGGGATGCTGCAGGGCGTCCCCGTAGACTTCGCTGGTGGAGGCCTGCAGCACCTTGGCGCCCCACTTCTCCGCCAGCTCCAGCACGTGCATCGCCCCCAGGAAGCAGGTCTGGGTGGTGGCGATGGGGTCCCTCTGGTAGTGGGGCGGGGAGGCGGGGCAGGCCAGGTTGTAGATTTCGTCCACGGGCCGGGAGAAGGACAGGGTGCGCACATCCTCCCGGAGGAAGGTCAGCCTGTCCCCGTAGCGCAGGAAGAGGGGCAGGAGATTCTCCCGCCGCCCCGTCCAGAAATTGTCCACCACGTAGACCTTGTGCCCTTCCCGAAGCAGGTGCTCCGTCAGGTGGGAGCCCAGGAAGCCGGCGCCGCCGGTGACTAGGATGCGCTTGGAGGGGGAGGACATGGGGGGAGACGCTACAGTATCGGGCATTCCGCCGCCCCTCCTCCCCCTGCGCCTTGTCCGGCCCATTGCCATGGGAGGGGGATTTGCGGGGGAGAGGCGAGCAGTCCAAAATATAGCACGTTCCCTGCGTCTGAGGATTCCCGGACAGGGCGTGCGGAAAACGGGAGAGCGACAATGGCGACGATGGAAAGGGAAAGGAAGTTCCTCGTGCGGGACGATTCCTGGCGCACCCAGGCCGTGGGCAGGGTGGAGATCCTCCAGGGATACTTTGACGTGGCGGGGGGAGGCTCCTTCCGGGTGCGCATCGCGGGGGACCAGGCCAACCTGAACCTCAAGGGGCCCGCCCGGGGAATGTGCCGCCGGGAGTTCGAATATCCCATCCCCGTGGAGGAGGCCAGGGAACTCCTCGCCCTCTTCTGCCAGGGAAGGACCGTGGCCAAGACCCGCCACTTCGTCCCCGCAGGGGAGGGACTCCAGTGGGAAATCGACGAATACCACGGCCCCCTGGAGGGACATTTCACCGCCGAATTGGAGGTGCCCCGGGAGGAACAGCCCTTCTCCCGGCCGCCCTGGCTGGGGGAGGAGAAGACCCTGGACCCCCGGTATGCCAACGCCGCCCTGGCACGGGCCGGAAAATGGCCCGGGGCATGAGACGCCCCCCTGGCTCCCCCCCTCCCCCCCGCCGCACCCCGGCCGGAGGCGGAACCGC
>JAEDNB010000098.1 GCA_016302725.1 Lentisphaeria bacterium | reverse complement strand
CCCACGCCTACCAGCGCGGCGCCGGCATCGAGTGCATGACCAACTCCGACAACGTAATCCGGGCCGGGCTCACCCCCAAGGCCGTGGATGTGCCCACCCTTCTCAAGACGGTGGATTTCGACGCCACGGGCTACCGCACTGTCACCCCCAAGGTCTCCTCCCAGCCCCAGGGGGGGGGGAGGAGCCTGCTCTACGACGCCCCCACCCGGAAATTCCGCCTGACCTTCTACGAGGACGCCCCCTGCCTCCTGCAGGAACACCCCGACGCCCTGGGGATTTTCCTGGTGGTGCGGGGGGAGGCCCTCCTCCAGGAAGGGGAGGGCGAGGCGCGTCGCCTGGCTCCTGCGGGCTCGGCCTGGGTGCGCCCCGCCGCCCTCCGGGAGGGGGCCGTGCTGCCCGCCGCCCCCGGAACCCTCGTCGTCTGGGCGCAGAGCGCCTTCTAGCGCCATCCCGCCATCCCCCCATGTCCGCCTCCTCCCCGTCCCGGCTTCGGGGCCAAGGGGGCAGCGGATTCCCATCCCCATCCCCACGTCCCCATCCCACTCCACTGAACCATGTCTGAAGAAAACGAATTCCGCGACCTGTTCGAGAAGACCCAGGTCAACATGTCCATCAAGAAGGGCGACAAGGTCTCCGGCCCGGTGGTCGCCATCGACAAGAAATACGTCTTCGTGGACCTGGGGGGGCGCCAGGACGGTGTCCTGGACCGGAAGGACTTCCTGGACGAGCAGGGGGAGTTGACCGTCCAGAAGGGGGATGTGGTGGAGGCCTATGTGGCCGGCAGCGATGCCGATGGCATCCTTCTCCGCCGCCAGCTGGGCGGCCGTGATGTCCGCGAGGTGGACCAGGCCGTGGCCGAGGCCTTCCAGAGCAAGATTCCCGTGGAGGGGAAGGTGACCGCCGTCCGCCGCAAGGAGGAGAAATTGGTGGGCTACACGGTGCAGGTGGGGAAGAGCGAGGCCTTCTGCCCCGCCAGCCAGATGGATGCCCGCGGAATCCGTCGGGAGCCGGAGGAGTATGTGGGGCAGACCTATCCCTTCCGGGTGACGGAGTATGCGGAGGATGGGTATCGCCTGGTGGTTTCCCGCCGTGTGGTCATGGAGGAGCAGGAGGAGGCCGCCCGCCAGCGTCTCCTGGCCAATCTTCAAGAGGGGGCGGTGCTCTCCGGCACGGTGGCCTCCCTCCAGCCCTATGGCGCCTTCGTGGATTTGGGCGGGCTGGATGGGCTGGTGCCCGGCCGTGAGCTCTCCTGGGACCGGGGGGTGCGCCCCGAGGATGTGGTGAAGGTGGGGGACAAGGTGACGGTGAAGGTGATTGGCCACGAGCCTGGGGAGGGCGGACGCAAGCCCCGGATCACCCTCTCCCTGAAGCAGGCCTCCGGCGCCACGCCCTGGGAGAAATTCGTGGCGGACCCCGCCTTTGCCGTGGGCACCCGCCACAAGGGGACCGTGGCCCGGCTTGCCTCCTTCGGCGCGTTCATCCGCCTGGCCCCCGGGGTGGATGGGCTGGCGCATGTCTCCCAGCTGGGGGTTGACCACCGGGTTGGGGACCCCTCCGAGGTGTTGAAGGAGGGGCAGGAGGTGGAGGTCACCATCCTGGAGATCCAGGAGGAGGGCCACCGTGTCTCCCTGTGCGTGGGCGAACCCCGTGTCCAGGGAGAGAAGGCCGCCGCCCTTTCCCCGGCGGAGGCGGTGGAGGCCGCGAAGGCCGCCGCCGTGGGCGAGACCCTGGAGGGCGAGGTGGAGAAGCAGGCCCCCTACGGCCTCTTCGTCCGACTCCCCAATGGGCAGACCGGCCTGCTCCACATCAGCCAACTCGCCTTGGAAGTGGGGGAAAACGCCCTGCGGGAGCGGGTGATGTTCCGCCGCCATCCCCTCCACAGCAAAATCCAGGTGCTGGTGAAGGAGGTGAACGGGGACCGCGTCTCCCTGACCACCCCCGAGATGGCCGCACGGGAGACCGAGTCCATGGGCAAGATGGAAGTCCGGGACGCCGGAAATGAAAAGTTCGGCTCCCTGGGCGACCTCTTCAGCGGACTGAAACTCTAGTTGCCAAGCTGCCGCGGGAAAGGGGCGGGGCTGGACAACCCGGCGCAGGCCAGGTGCGTCAAATTGTCCCGCTGGAGGGGCTTTCCCCCTGTCGCAGGGCCATCCTTCCCTGGCATGGGCTTTGCTGTCCCGGGGAAGATTATCCCCTTGCGTGCGGCATGTGCCGCCGTCCCCTGCCGGGTCCCTTGCCCTGGTGCGCCGTGCCCTCCCTGGGAGGCGTGCCGTGATGAGGGGGAGGCGTGCAGGGGAGGCGTGCGCCGCCCTGCTTCCCCCCCTCCGTTGAAGGGGGGAGGGGAGTCGCCTGTCCTTGTCATGGGCGTTGTTCGGTTTTGTTTTTCATGTTAGACGGAGAACCAAGAGAAATGGAAGAAGAGAAGGAGAAGGAAATGGAGTCCCGGGAGTGCGCATGCCAGGAGGAGAAGGAGTCCCGGGAGTGCGCATGCCAGGAGGAGAAGGAGTCCCGGGAGTGCGCATGCCAGGAGGAGAAGGGGGGCGAGTCGTCTCCTGCCGGGGAGTCGAAGGAGAAGGAAGAGAAGAAGGGGCCCTCCCTGGAGGAGCAGTTGGAGGAGATGCGGGGGAATTATCTCCGTGCGCTGGCCGAGTTGGAGAACTACCGGAAGCGCATGGCCCGGGAGATGAATGACCTTCGGGAGACCACCCGGCATCGCACCATTTCGGAGCTGCTGGGGATTTACGACTTGCTGCAGATGGCCGTGGAGTCCGCCCGGAACGCCCAGGACATGGCGGCGTTGCGGCAGGGGGTGGAGATGACCTTTGGGGAAGTGAAGCGCACCCTGGGGGGGCTGGGCGTGGAGACCGTGGAGGCCGCAGGCCAGGCCTTCGACCCCGCCTGCCACCAGGCGGTGGGGGCCGAACCCAGCGAAGAGGTGCCGGAGGGGGTTGTCCTGCGGCAGTGGAAGCCGGGCTTCCGCATTGGCGGGAAATTGCTGCGCCCTGCGGTGGTGGTGGTTTCCAAGGGAGGCAGCCAGCCGCCCAGGGAGGAAGCCGCCCAGGCCCCGGAGGCTCCTGGGGAAGCGGAGGAAGGGAAATAGTCTTTTTCAACGGGGGGGAGGAGTGAAGCCATGAGCGACAGCAAAGATTTCTACACGATTCTGGGGGTGTCCCGGAACGCCTCGGCGGATGAACTGAAGAAGGCGTACCGCACCCTCGCCATGAAATACCATCCCGACCGCAATCCTGGAGACAAGGAGGCGGAGGAGAAGTTCAAGGAGGTCAACAACGCCTACCAGGTCCTCAGCGACCCGGAGAAGCGCCAGCGCTACGACGCCCTGGGGCACGAGGCCTATACCCGTGGCGGCGCCTCCGGCGGCGGGCCGGGAATGGACCCCATGGACATCTTCAGCCAGTTCTTCGGCGGGGCCGGCGGGGGTGGCATGGGCTTTGACCTGGGGGACCTCTTCGGGGGCTTCGGCGGGGGCGGGGGACGCTCCCGGAACGCCCCCAGGAAAGGCAAGGACCTCCTCTATTCCCTCACCATCAACTTCGAGGACACGGTCTTCGGGGGAAAGGAGGTCATCAAGGTCCCCCATATGGTGAAATGCTCCCACTGCGGGGGAAACGGCGCCGAACCCGGAACCAAGCGGATGACATGTCCCCAGTGCGGCGGAAGCGGACAGGTCACCCGCTCCCAGGGATTCTTCAGCATGAGCCAGCCCTGCGGCAAATGCTACGGAAAGGGCTTCATCCTGGAGCGCCCGTGCCGGGAATGCCACGGCCAGGGCAGCGTCAAGCGGGTGGATGAGCTGACGGTCACCATCCCCGCCGGCATCGACTCGGGGGAGCAGTTGCGCCTCGTCGGCCAGGGAGACCCCGGAATCAACGGAGGCCCCGCAGGGGACCTCTATGTGGAAATCGAGGTGCGCCCCAGCAATGTCTTCCAGCGCCGGGGCAACGACCTGATTTGCGAGGTCCCCGTGCCTGTCACAACCGCCATCCTGGGGGGCACCATCCAAGTGCCCTCCATCACAGGTATGGAGGCCCTGGAAATCCCCGCCGGCATCCAGAACGGCACCAGCCTGCGCGTCCGCGGCAAGGGAATGCCCAACCTGCATCCCCATAGCGGCGGCAGGGGGGACGAATATGTGCGCATCCGGGTGGAGGTGCCCCAGAATCTCACGGGAGAGCAGAAGCGCAAACTCCAGGAAGTGGCCGCCATCCTCCCCGGGGACGCCGTCTCCCAGTATCCAGAAGGGGCCGCCTTCCGGAAGCGGGCCAAGAAGTGGGACCTGAAATAGCCCCCGCCCCCTCCCCGCAACCCCGGGGGGCACGGAAGGCCCGGCAAGCCCGGGGCAGGCCGGCGCTGCCGCTTTACACGGAGGGGCCGGAAACCGCCCTGCGGGCGACACGGAGGGGCGGAAGGGGGCGTGGGGCGTCGTCAGGTGCGCCGCGCCTGCCTTGCGGCCTCTCAAGGGCTCTGCGGGGAAGGAACTGCCCTGGCGGGCACCCCCTTCCCCCGCATTTCCCCTGCGAGGTCGCGTCATCGCCGGGCCTCCAGTCCGGCGAGCCCCCCCGCTTCCCCTGCATTCGGTTCCTGCGAATGCCTCCAGGCCGATAGAGGCCCGGGGTCTTCGAAGAGACGTTCTAGGATTTCAATAACGCCTTTGTAGCCATAGGGTTCTAGATAATTTATAGATAACTAGATCCCCATAAAAAGCAAGAATGGGCCATGCATGGTGGCATGGCCCATTCTCTCCGTGTCTTCCGTGCCGCCTGCAGGGCGGTTTCCGTGCCCTCCGTGTTAAGATCTCCGTGTCCCCCGTTTTTCCGCGATGCGTCCCCGTGTCTTCCACATTGCCGGAATTCCGCCGTTTTTTCAGACGGAAGGCTCCCAAGGGGGTATAGTACGCCCCTGTCTTGCCCTCCGGGGGGCCTGCCCCCTTCGGAGGCCCCCTCCCCGGCGCTCTCCCCGGCGCCCCTTACTCCTTCCTCCCGACATCTCTCCCCTTTGGAGGCCATTCCCTTGAAAGTCCTGGTCATCAATTCCGGCAGTTCCTCCCTGAAATTCACCCTCTTCGACATGGCGGACAAGTCCGTCCTGTGCAAGGGGCTGGTGGAAAGAATCGGCATGGAGGGGACGAAACTGACCTACCAGGCCAAGGGCGAGAAGCAGGAGGAGCCCCTCCACATCAAGGGGCACAGCGAGGCCCTGGCCCCCATCTGCGCCAAGATGACCGACTCCCAGGTGGGCGTCATCGCCGACCTTTCCGAAATCCGCGCCATCGGGCACCGGGTTCTCCATGGCGGAATGGAGTTCACCCAGCCTACCCTGGTGGACGAGGCGGTGAAGGCAGGCATCCGCAAGTGCTTCGTCCTGGGCCCCCTCCACAACCCCGCCAACCTGGGGGGCATCGAGGCCTGCGAGAAGAATTTCCCCGGCATCCCCAACGTGGCCGTCTTCGACACCGCCTTCCACATGACCATGGGGGCCGAGGCCTATCTCTACGCCATCCCCCAGGAATACTGCCGGAAGTATGGCGTGCGGAAATACGGCTTCCACGGCACCAGCCATAAGTATGTCTACGGACGGGTCTGCCAGTTCCTTGGCCTGGACCCCCAGAAGGCACGGGTCATCTCCTGCCACCTGGGCAACGGCTCCAGCCTCTGCGCCGTCAAGGGCGGCAGGGTAGTGGACACCTCCATGGGCCTGACACCCCTGGCCGGACTGGTCATGGGCACCCGCTCCGGGGATGTGGACGCCGCCGTGGTGACCTTCCTGCAAATCCAGGCCGGCCTCTCCCCGCAGGAGGTGGACACCCTTCTGAACAAGAAATCCGGCTTCCTGGGCGTCTCCGGAAAGTCCAGCGACATGCGGGACATCCGGGAGTTGCGGGCGAAGGGGGACAAGGACGCCGCCATCGCCTACGACCTCTTCCTCCATCGCCTGGTCCACTACATCGGCGGCTACCATCTCCTCCTGGGCGGAATCGACGCCATCCTCTTCACCGGCGGCATCGGCGAGAATTCCTATGAGACCCGCGCGGACATCGTGAAGGCACTGGCCCCCCTGGGGTGCCGGCTGGACGAGGCGGCCAACGCCTGCCGCGGAAAGGAGACCGTCATCTCCACGCCGGATTCCGCCTTCAAGGCCGTGGTCACACCCACCAACGAGGAGTTGATGATCGCCATGGAGACCGCCCGCCTGGTGGAGGGCTAGCCTCCCCGCCCCCCCTCTTTCTTCCCGTCCATTCACCCCCACTCCTGAAGCAAAGGATTCATCTCCCCCATGGCGACTCTCATTGAGGCTCTGATGGCCAAGGCCACCGCCGCGTACAAGACCCTGGTGCTCCCCGAAGGACAGGACCCCCGCGTGGTCCAGGCCGCGAAGATCATCGGCGAAAAGAAAATGGCCAAGGTCGTGGTGCTGGCCACCCCGGCGGAACTCCCCGACCCCTCTGTCTTCCAGGGGCTGGACGTGGAGGTGCTGGACTGGACCACCTCACCCCTCCAGGAAGAACTGGCCAATCTCCTCTATGAACGCCGCAAGGCCAAGGGCATGACCCCCGAGAAGGCCGCCCAGCAGGTGAAGAACCGCCTCTATTTCGCCAACCTCATGCTGAAGTCCGGCAAGGGGGATGCCATGGTGGCCGGCTCCATCGCCTCCACCGCAGACATGCTCCGCAGCGCCTTCCACTGCATCGGGACCGCCCCCGGCATCAAGAGCGCCTCCTCCTGCTTCATCATGGATTTGAAGACCCCCGCCCCCAACGGGGAGAACACCCTCCTCTTCGCCGACTGCGGCGTCAACATCAACCCTGACGCCGACGGCGTGGTGGACATCGCCCTGGCCACCGCCAAGACCTGCCGCCAGCTCCTGGACAAGCAGCCCCGGGTGGCCTTCCTCAGCTGCTCCACCAAGGGAAGCGCCTCCGACCCCATCATCGAAAAGATGGTGGTGGCTGCCCAGAAGTGCAGCGAGCGGGTGAAGGAAATGGGCCTTGACGCCGTGGTGGATGGGGAACTCCAGGCGGACGCCGCCCTGGTGCCCAAGGTGGCCGCCCAAAAGGCTCCCAACGGATGCCTCAACGGCACCGCCAACATCCTGGTCTTCCCCGACCTCAACAGCGGCAACATCTGCTATAAGCTGGTCCAGCGCCTGGCCGGTGCGCAGGCCTACGGCCCCATCCTCCAGGGATTGGCCCTCCCCGTCTCCGACCTCTCCCGGGGATGCTCCGCCGAGGACATCGTCGGCGTGGCGGCCATCACCATCTGCCAGTCCCTGTAGGTTGCCGTAGAGAGACGCTGGCCGCATACAATTTGGCGCTCCCGTAGCTCAGTGGATAGAGCAGTGGTTTCCTAAACCATTGGTCGGCGGTCCGACTCCGCCCGGGGGTACCATCCCTTCCCGCCCTTTCCGCCTGGAAAGGGCTTTTTTTCTTCCGGGAAACCTTGATTTTCGAGGAAAAGTACCGATAATATCATTCGTCTTTATTTGCCATGACAGCCTGGGCAGGGGCGAAGGCCCTCTGCCTCCGGCGACTCAATTCCCCCCCCTCCCATTCCCTGCCATGAAGAAGACTTTCACCCTCATCGAACTTCTGGTGGTCATTGCCATCATCGCCATCCTGGCGGCCATGCTGCTGCCCGCCCTCTCCAAGGCCCGCGCCAAAGCCCGCGCCATTTCCTGTGTGAACAACCTGAAGCAGATTGG